>JAJBVW010000121.1 GCA_020866945.1 Oscillospiraceae bacterium | reverse complement strand
TTTCCTCTGCGGGACATGGACTGACGGAGGTTGGAATCACTGAGTATCTGCCGGAACCTTTTGCTGGTGTAATAGCTGCCCTGGTCGCTGTGTATCAGCATCTCAGCATCCAGCGAAGCGCCGTGCTTTTCAATAAGCTGGTTGACCGTTTCCAGGACAAAATCCACCGCCAGGGAATCGCTGAGCGCATAGGCCAGAATCTGCATGGTGCAGGCATCCTTAATCACAGAGAGGTAAAAGAACACACCGTAGCAGGGGATGTAGGTGATGTCTGTCAGTAGAACCCTTCTCGGGCCGTGCTCTCTGAACTCCCAATTCAGGAGATTGTCGGCAACGGCATCCGTTTTGAGCGCTTTCATCATTCTGCGATAGGGGTTTGCCCCTCGAATGGGGCAGACGAGGACGTATTTTCGCATGAGCCGCTGGATTTTCTTGGTGTTCATCAGGACAGGCGGCTGCATATGCAGAAGCCTCATATAAATCCCACGAATCCCTTTGTCATATTCCCGGAAGCGATAAGCCTCCAGAATAAGGGCAAAACCGGCTTCGTCCCTGGCCTCCCGTTCGGCACGCTTTTTGCCGTGGTTTTTTCAGTTAAAGCAGTTCATCTCAGAAAAACTATGCATATTTCAAGATCACATAACACAGACTGGAAAAGATCTTTATTGCCTGGGTGTGTCAAGGTTTTTCATGCGATTCTCCGTGTATCATCTGTGCAGTTTTTAATAAAAACATATAGTTTAATAAGTCACTGTGATAAGTTGTTGTAATATGCTGAAAATCGTGATATAATTAGCGATATTGTAGGATTCGTCTAGGATAAGGAATAAGTTCTCCAACAAACGAAAACAATTTGAAATGGGAGATGTATATGGGTATTTATATAGGATATATTGAAAAAATAGGGTATGACAAGGTATTCTTCAATTTCAAACCGATTGCAATAATCAAGGGGCAGCAAATTGATCCGCTCAGCAGTGCAGATTTAGATGAACTACTACCCGAATCTGAAAAACGAAATATAAACTTTGCTTTTTCGTGGAATGACGCAGATGCTCAGCAGCAAATTGATTCGCTATTTGGTGATGGGTCACTTGTGATTTTTGAATTTGAAACATCCGAATTACAGCCAAATTTTAAAGCAACAGGAGAGCGCAACCAAACAGGTTATAAAGTCTCGGTGTGTGAGCAGATTGACATAGGGAAAATTCGTCGTTTAGATAATGCCGGAATATATTATGCTATTCGAGCAAACGAATTGCTATCCGATTTTTATAATGATGCAATCGTTGAAATTGATTCCTCGTTCATTGTACAAGGTGATTGTGTCTTTGTGGAATTAGACGATTTTTGGGCCGGGCCATATGTCGTTGGATATAGAGATTTTACCTCTTCATATTACATCAAACCGCAAATTAAAGAAAATAAATACACAGTCAGCGGATACAAAAAAAGCAACATGGCTTTACGGGAGTTTACATCCTCCGAGAGATACTGGGGTGTGCCTGAAAATCGCTGGATGGTAGTGATTCCTAAAAAGGATACGGATGCAGAACAATTTGACGTAATTACGGACGAACTTCTTCTTGATGGTTTTCGTGACAGTCTGAGTAATAGTGCGATGAGCGCGGGAAAGGTTAATCTTGAGGATGTTCGGGGTCTTCTTCAACGGTATGAAGAATCTACATTGACAGGGTCTGTGCTAACGCGGGAGGTTCAAAAGAATCGCTTAAATCGGCTGGTTTCTATTTTGACGTCAGAAGAAGATGTTGATGAGACGCTCGGAACGATCGCGGATTTTATCTGTGATCTACTACTTAAATATCAAAACAGCCCGAATGTTGAGGAGTGGTTACAGGAACTTCTTAAGAAACATCCTGAATTGCTTGAACAACTCAAGGGAACGCAAGCAATTTCAGAGCGTATTGTGCAGCTTGAACAAAACCTTCTCGATATGCAGCAGCAGGAAAAAGTACTGACAAAAGAGTTGAGCGAGAAGAAGGCTGAGATAGAAAAGGTTAGCGAAGCTACTATTCAAGCCAGTAAAGATGAAATGCTTCGTAGTATGTCTGAGGAGCACACAGCGCTGTCAAAACAACTCGCAGATGATACTGTCAGGCTAGAGGAATTAAAAGAAAAATTAGAATTGGCTGAGGGAATCGCAGAGCTTCAGAAAAAAGAGAGCGAGCTGCAGGCGCATTATGATTATTTGTCTGGGGCGACAGCGAACTTGGAAGCAGAGATCCAGCAGATAATCACTCGGACTAGAGAGAAAATGCTCAACATCGCATTTGATGGATTTATGTCCAGTAAGATGCTTCAGGCTGCAGCCCAATGGGAATCCGAAGAGACAGACAAACAAAATAAAACACGGATTCATGATGTCGATGCTATACCGGCACCAGATAAGGAGCCAAAAGAATTGGTCGATTATCTTATTCGCACGATAAGGATTGTACGTCCTAATTATAGCAGGAATACCATTGTGAATATTGCAATCTGCATGACCCAGAGTTTCCTGACTGTCTTTTCGGGCGAACCCGGCTGTGGAAAAACGTCTATTTGCAATATTTTTGGCGATGCTTTGGGCCTAAATAAAATTGCAACCGCATTTGGTGATGATGTTGGTATAGATGATACAGGGAAAAGGTACATCTCTGTTTCGGTTGAAAGAGGGTGGACATCCAAACGCGATTTTGTTGGGTATTATAATCCATTATCAAAAACATTTGATAAGAGCAATCGGAGAATTTATGATGCCCTGTGTCAGCTTGATGCAGAAAAGCGCCTCGGGAAGAAGACATTTCCGTTCATCATAATGCTGGATGAGGCGAATCTCAGCCCTATGGAATACTATTGGTCTGATTTTATGAATATATGTGACGACTTATGGCCAGAAAGTAAAGTAAATCTTGGCGAAAACCATGTATTTTGTATTCCTGAAACACTACATTTTCTTGCAACAATCAATAATGATCACACAACAGAGACACTTTCGCCTCGCTTAGTCGACAGAGCTTGGATTATCACGCTTCCTCAACAGTATAATACCACTGCTTCTGAATCTGTAATTCCAGTAGAAAATATTGAATATATTCCATGGAAGTCGCTATGTAATGCGTTTATTCCTCAAAAGGACGAGTGTGTTTTATCGTCTGAAATCCAGCGAGTATATGAGGCTGTTGTTACAAAGCTTCGGGAGAAGCGTTTTTCCGTTAGCGCTCGTGTCGACAAGGCCATTAAGCGTTATTGGGCAACGGCTTCCAAATATTTTGATGAAGATGAAACAAAGACCAGTGCAGAGGTCGTTGCGCTGGACTATGCTATTTGTCAGAGGATTCTGCCTAAAATTACAGGAAACGGTAGAGAATTTGAAAAGTGGCTTGATGAGTTCAGAAATCTTTGCAGCAATAATGAGTTAAGTATGTCGGCGAAAATGCTGAAAGACATTATTGACCGGGGCAAACAGCAAATGAACTATTACCAATTCTTCTGTTAAGGGAGGATTGAAAGATGGGCACTAGTTCTTTAACGCTTATCCCATACAGAATGAAGGCATTTACCGTGGAACTGTTAGAGAACGACACATGGAAGAGGTATTCTGAACATATCATCAATCGAACAGAGGAGAGCAATAGCGTTTTTTCAGATCTAAGCTACGAGTTCTCTCTTAGCTGCAATGATCTTGATTTAATACAGGATGTTCGCGTATATATAAATGATACATATGAACAGTCACTGTATAACAATGGAAAAATCCGCTTTCCATCGAAAGGAAATGGTGAGCGCAGAATATTTCTTGATTGCTATGGGTTTGTTGAAATTGGATTAGCCTTAATTCTGTCAAACGGCACAGAACGATTTCTCACCGCTTAATACCTGCCAGTTTTGGTGCGACGTGGTTCACTGAATGAATCGGTGAAACAAATGGTCAGCTATGTATATGATCATCAAGAATTACTTTTATTAAATGGTGAGCCGAAACCAAGAAATATGGCAGGTCTTAAGGAAAACGGATACAAAAGTTTGGCGGCTCAGATCATTCTTGCGGAAGAAATAGCGACACTTTACGAGGTTAGCTGTGGTTATTTTAAAGCCAATAGCCGCTTTTGTATTGAAAAAGTACCGCAGGTGATTCAATTTGAGCGTTTACAATATGTTATGCCGTCAACTTTGGGGTATATTGCGTCTCACCCCGAACAGTTACTACCTAATGCTACCGAGAGAGGTATCCGCATTGGCAGTCGTACCTATCAACCAAAGAAAGCATTATCTCTTCAAAGCACAAATTCTTATGACATTTATGAAAACAGGGTTATATTAGGCTTTTTGCGTAAAATGATAGATGAGGTTGATCAGTTACGATCACAAAGCAATGAACTTCTGAAAAAAATACCTCAAGAAGAGAATTATAATGCGGACTATATCTACTCATCTTTCTTTATGTTCGCGGAAACCCGACATACACTAGAAAATGGGATCCATCAATTATCCAATTTATACGATAGATACACAAGATTATGGGGAATGTATCAGTCGATATTTCACATACCCGCAGAAGAGATAATTAGCGAACCAAAACCAACGCAGATCTTTTTGTCTGTCCCTCAGTACAACAAAGTGTTTGTGCGTATTCATCAGTGGAGTAGCTTTGGTGTCTATAGCTTTGAAAAAGAGAAGCATATGCTTTCTTTTGTAAAGATTTCTTCGCTTTATGAGAGTTATTTGCTTGTTAAAATGCTATCATATTTTACAGATCATGGGTATACCCTCCTGAGTGCGAAGCGGTGTACTTATCCAGTTGTAGCAAGCTGGAAATACCAAAATACACGTTGCGCCAATACTTTTAATCTCAGCAACGGAAAAAGCACGATAACGCTGTATTATCAGCCAGTTGTTTTTGATACAGACCGCCGGAAGGTGAACGGTATTGGCTTGTACAGAAATAATTCTATCGCTGTTTATACAGGCGAGGATGACGCACGTCGCGGAGGTCATTATTATACTCCTGACTATATAGTTAAATTAGATATTAACGGGGTGTCGAAATACCTAATTCTTGATGCAAAATTCAGTGACAGGAACAGTGTGAAATCATTCTATGTCAAGGATCTTGCGTTCAAATATCTGTTTTCAATTAGTCCAATTGATGTAAAGGATTTTGTTTTGGGGATGTGCATTATCTATGGTAAATGTTCAGAAAGGGATTCCTTTGAAAGTGCTTACGATAAGCAAATGCTGCCGTCAGCAGTTGTTCCAATTGCAGATCTTTTGCCCCTAATTGAAGGAATTGCAGCAAGGGATCAGAACAACAAATTTGATCAGCTATTTAAAAAACTTCTGGGATAATGTTTTTATAACCAACTACCTTAAGACGATACTGCCAATGGTAATCGCATTGCATTGTTTTTGATCTATACAAGCGACGTTAATGTTAAATTAAAATAAAATCTTCCGCCTTGGAGATAAATATTTCATCGCACAATGCTGTTTAGAAAATAGACGTTCTCATATTCCCTCAAGAGAAACAAATAATCCGAACCCAGCTCCTATCGGAAAGGTTCGGATTATATTGGTTTGGTGCGGGTAACAGGATTTGAACCTGCACGGTTGCCCACTGGAACCTAAATCCAGCGTGTCTGCCAATTCCACCATACCCGCGAAGGTGAACCATTACATTATAGCCGAACCGGGGGCGGGTTGCAAGGGTGGATGAAAAAGTTTTTGTTGCAAAATAGAGGAAGTCCTTGTATAATAAATAACGAAGAGACGCAGTGAACAGATATATACGTCACAGGAAGGAGTCGATATTATGGGACACAGAATCATCACAATCAGCCGCGAGTTTGGCAGCGGCGGACGAACCATTGGCAAGCAGGTTGCGGAGAAGCTGGGTATTTCCTGCTATGACAACGAGCTGCTGGAGAAGATTGCGGAGGAGAGCGGTCTCGCGAAGGAATACATACAGGAGCGGGGCGAGTATACGCCCAAGGGCGGCTGGCTTGCCAACGCATTCTCTGACCGTTCCCTGAACGGGCTGTCCGTACAGGATTACCTCTGGACGGTGCAGCGCAAGCTGATACTGGAGATCGCGGAAAAGGAATCCTGCGTCATCGTGGGCCGCTGCGCGGACTATATCCTCCAGGGCCGGGCGGACATCCTGACCGTGTTCATCCACGCCAGCATGGAGCAGCGGGCTGACCGCATCGTCCGTCTCTATGGCGAGCGGGAGGACTCCCCGGAAAAGCACCTGCGCGACAAGGACAAGCGCCGCGCCGGGTATTACCAGTTCTACACCGACATGGACTGGGGCAAAATCCAAAACTACCACATAGCCCTGGACAGCGGCGTGCTGGGCATCGACCGCTGCGTGGACATCATCGCCTCGCTGTATTGAGCGAAGCGCGGCGATTGCCATATAATAAACACCCTTTCCCGGTTGACATTTTTTGCAGAAGTATGTAATCTGTATCTGTTAGCCTTTGGAAAGGGTGTTTTTTATGAAAAAATATGATATTGCCATCCTGGCTGCCGGGGTGTTCTGGGGTGTTATCGGGCTGTTCACCCGGCAGTTGGAGGCAGTGGGGATAACTTCCTCCGGAGTTTTGATTATTCGCTCCAGCGGATGCGGGATACTGTTTCTTTTCTGCGCGCTGTGCAAGGATCCGAAGCTTTTGAAAATCCATTGGAAGGACGCATGGCTGTTTTTCTGCTTCGGGATTCTGTCCACCTTGTTTTTCACCTATTGCTATTACCAGTCCATCGCCCTGAGCAGCCTGTCCGCCGCCTGCACGCTGATGTATTCCGCGCCGGTGTTCGTCATGGTCATCAGCCTCTTTGTGTTCCATGAGCGGTTTACCCGGCGTAAGCTGGCGGCGCTGCTGTGCGCGGTGGTGGGATGCTGCCTGGTTTCCGGCGTGCTGGAGGGGGACTCCCAGCTCAGTACTGCCGGGGTAATATACGGCCTGCTGGCCGGGATCGGCTACGCCTTTTACAGCATCTGCTCCAAGAGCCTGTCAAACCGGGGGTATCATGTGTTCACCATCAACGCCTATGGCTGGTGTCTTTGTGCCATCGGCGGGCTGATTCTCTGGGGCGTCAGCCCCGCCGCCCCGGTGTTTGAAAGCGGCCGCAATATGCTGACCGGGCTGGGCCTTATCGTCATATCCGGCTTTCTGCCGGCGCTGCTGTACTGCTGGGGCCTGCAAAGCGAGGAGGCTGGCAAGGGGGCGGTGATGGCCTCCGTGGAGCCGGTGGTGGCCTCTGTTCTGGGCTTCGCCGTGTTTGGGGAGACTCCCACGCTGCTGGGCGTCATCGGCATTGCCCTTGTCCTGGGGGCCGTGATTGTGCTGAATACCGGCCATCAAACGCCGCAGTCAGCGGCGGAAGCGGCCAGTCCCCTGACCGGCCATGTCGGGGTGAGATAAATACTGATACAAAACTGCGCCCCTGCACTCGGTTCGTTTGGCCGAATGCAGGGGCGTGCTGTGCGGAGGCTTAATTAATCTTCAGCGTTTCCCATAGGGTGTTAATATAATCCAGCAGCTCGTCACTGAGGTTGCGGTAGGCGTACTGGTTATACAGGGCGGAGAAGCTCTCCATTTCCGGGTAGAGAATCTCCATGGCCTCCTGGCCCATCTCGTCAATGTAGTCCTCGTTTTCATAGACCAGGCTGTTGGGGGAGGCGTACCAGATATACTCCGCGTTGGCAATCGCAGCCTCCTGGGAGAGCATATAGTTTATGAAGATCTCCGCCAGCTCCTTGTTCTGGCAGCAGGAGGGAATGCACATGGCGTCCACAAAGTAATTCGTCCGCTCCGGGTAATAGAACTGCAAATCCACCGTGTCCGCCTGGGCGTCCGCCATGGTGAAGTAGTCCCCGGCGTAGTAAGCGGCAATGGCGGCCTCTCCGGATTCCATCATGTTGTATATCTCGTCCATGACGTAGCTCTTCACGAGGCTCCGCTGGGAGAGCAGCTCGGTCAGGGCGGTGTCCCATACGGCGGTGTCCGTGCTGTTTACGTCCAGCCCCAGGCTGTACATGGCCGTGCCGAAGGCGTCCCGGGAGTTGTTGAATTGGAGGATCTGCCCGGCATATTTTTCGTTCCACATCAGATCCCAGGAGCCGGTGTCCTCCTCGTCCACCACGTTGGCGTCGTAGATAATGCCCACGATGCCATAGGTATAGGGGACGGAATAGAGGTTATCCGGGTCATAGTAGAGGCCGCGGAAGTCCTCCCCAATGTATTCATAGTTGGGGATATTGTCAAAATCCAGGGGCAGGAGCATATCCTCCTCAATCATGCGGGCAATCATATAATCCGAGGGGATAATCACGTCATAGCTGACTGCGCCGGAGGCAAGCTTTGCGTACATATCCTCATTGCTGGCGAAGGTGGTGTAGTTGACCTTGACCTTCTGACCGTATTCCGCCTCGTACCAGTCCTCAAACTCCTCAATCACGTCCATGGAGCCTTCCGAGCCGTCGGAAATGTACTCGCCCCAGTTGTATACGTTCAGCACCAGGGCGTCCCCGTCGTGGAGCGACGCGACGGCGACAATAACGGCAATCAGTGCCGCGGCCCCGCCGCAGGTATACAGGAGCTTTCTCGTCCGGGCAGACATGGGCATTTTAGCCTTTTCGGCCCGTTTGGCTGCCCGTATGGCGCGCCGCGCGGCACGTTTGGCCCGGCGTGCGGCACGGAGGCGCCGGCTGTCCTCGCTGTCCGCAAGGTTCGACAGCAGAAGAAGCGCCAGAATGACGAAAAAGGTGATGGTGGCAAGGGCGTACATCTTCGGCGTGACGGTCTTTTTCGTCATGTTGTATATGCGGATGGGCAGAGTCTGGAAGCCGTTGCCGGTGGTGAAATAGCTAATGACGAAGTCGTCCAGGGACAGGGTGAAGGACATGATAAGTCCGGTGGTGATGCCGGGCATAAGCTCCGGCAGCTCCGCCTTCCAGAAGGCCCGCCAGGGGGTGCAGCCCAGATCCATGGCCGCCTCCGGCAGGGCCGGATCCATCTGCTGAAGCTTTGGCAGAACCTGGAGAATCACATAGGGCAGGCAGAAGGTGATATGGGCAATCAGCAGGGTGCCGAAGTTCAGACTGTTGGCAAAGCCGAAAAGCTGACTGACGAACACAAACATGAACATCATGGAGATGCCGGTGATGATGTCCGGGTTCACCATGGGGATGTTAGTGGTCACGTCCAGCGCGGCCCGGACGTAGCGGTTGCGGAGCTTGTCGATGCCCACGGCGGCGGCGGTGCCCATGGTGGTAGCAATCACCGAGGCGCAGACGGCCAGAATCAGGGTGTTTTTCACCGAGGCCAGGGTGTCCCCGTCGTTAAACAGCTCCACATACCACTTAAAGGAGAAGCCGGAAAAAACGGACAGACTCCGGGAGGCGTTAAACGAGAATATCAGCATGATGACGATGGGCGCGAACAGGAACACGAACATCAGCGCGGTAAAGATTTTCGATGACAGCTTCATATTATGTTCCTCCGTAGACCTTTTTATTGGTCAGCCGGCGCATGAGCATCATGGCCGCCAGCAGCAGCACCATCAGGATGAAGGCGATGGCCGCGGCGAAGTGCAGGTTGTTGGCGGTGTACTGTCCCTCGATGGCGTCGCCGATGAGGAAGAACTTGCCGTCGCCCAGCTTTTGGGAGATATAGAAGGTGCTGACCGAGGGGATGAGCACCATGGTGATACCGTTGATGACGCCGGGCATGGACAGGGGCAGCACCACCCGGCGCAGCACCCCGCTGCCGGAGCAGCCCAGGTCGCGGGCGGCCTCCAGGAGCCGGTCGTCCATCTTCGCCATGACGGAATAGATGGGCATGACCATATAGGGCAGGTAGTCGTAAACCATGCCGATGACCACGGCGGTCTCCGTGCCGATGATGTGTACCGTGCCGAGACCCAGGGCGTTCAGGAGATTATTGAGAATGCCCGTGTCCTGCAAAATGGTCATCCAGGCATAGGTGCGGATAAGGAAGTTCATCCACATGGGGATCATGATGAAGGTCATCATGATTTTCTGGGCCTTGGGAGATGCGCGGGAGATGATATAGGCCAGAGGATACCCCAGCAGCAGGCAGACCACGGTGGAGATAATCGCCAGCTTCAGGGAGCGCCACAGGATAAGAAGATAGGTGTGTACCGTGCCGGAGCCTTCCACCACGGAGGTGGCGGTGAAAAACTTCGTGATATTTTCCGTTGTGAAGGCGAAGCTGTCGTCCGTAAAGGCGTAGTAGGCGGTGAATACCAGCGGCACCAGGATGAACAGCACCGCCCATAGCTCATAGGGGCCTCTTGTCATAAGGCCCACAAGCCGCTCCCGGCGGCGGGTCGAAGTATCTCTCATTCGTCCGGCTCGCTTTCCGCGTCGGACAACTCGTCCAGCTCATTGGAGAAGGAGGAATAGTCCCCGTACAGTCCGGAGTATTCGCTCTTTTTCATGATATGGATAGCGTCCGGCTCGATATAAAGGCCGATGCGCTCGTCCACGTCCACAAAGTCCGTGGTCTGAATCATCCACTTGAAGCCGCCGATGTCCACGATGACCTCATAATGCACGCCCATGAACGTGACGGAGGTGACGACGCCGGTGAGCATTCCCTTTTCCGGCGGGACAATGTCCACGTCCTCCGGCCGGACGACGACGTCCACCGGCTCGTTTTTCCCGAAGCCCTTATCCACGCACACAAAGGTCTGCCCGGAGAAGGAGACGGAGAGGTCGGCCAGCATCATGCCATCTAGAATGTTGGACTCTCCGATGAAATCCGCCACAAAGGCGTTTTGCGGCTCGTTATATACGTCCACGCTGGTGCCTATCTGCTGGATCTTCCCCTCGGACATGACCACGATGGTATCCGACATGGACAGCGCCTCCTCCTGGTCGTGGGTGACGAACACGAAGGTGATGCCCGTGGCCTTCTGGATGTTTTTCAGCTCCTGCTGCATATCCTTGCGCAGCTTTAAGTCCAGCGCCGCCAAAGGCTCATCCAGGAGAAGCACCTGGGGATGGCTTATCAGCGCCCGTGCGATGGCCACCCGCTGCTGCTGGCCGCCGGAGAGGCGGGTCACGCCCCGATGCTCAAAGCCCTTGAGGGCCACCATGGAGAGCATATTCTCCACCCGCTCCTGTATCTCGTCCTTGGCCACCTTCTGCTCTCGCAAAGGGAAGGCCACGTTTTCAAACACGTTCAGGTGCGGAAACAGGGCGTACCACTGAAACACGGTGTTCACGTTCCGCTTGTGCGGCGGCACATCGTTGATGCGCTGGCCCATGAACAGGATGTCTCCGGCGTCCGGCGTCTCAAACCCGCCAATCAGCCGCAGCGTAGTGGTTTTGCCGCAGCCGGAGGGGCCAAGCAGCGTGATAAATTCGTTGTCGTAGATGTCTAGGCTGATGTTATCCAGCACTGTCTCCCCGTCGAAGGACTTGGTGACGCCCTTCAGCTCGATGATTTTCTTCATATCCATCCCTCTCTTTGCAATGCGCGCGGAAAACGCAAAAACGGCGTATGCCGAAGCATACGCCGCTTGTAAAAATCGGGCTGCCGCCCCCGCCGCAAATATTCCCGCAGCAGGAGATCCCAATGGGTTTGAGAGTCTATATAGCAAAGATTACTTTTACTACTCTTATTGACCATTTCACAAGTTTGTATGCCCCATGGCACTGGTTTTAAGTATACCAACTTATAAAACTTGAGCTTTTAACTCAATCAATAAGGCAACAGAAGTTGCCACCGCACGTGCGGTATTCGGCATTCGACCCGGCTGTCCGTCTGGCCTTGGCCGTTTCAGGAAAACGGCGGTCGCATCCTGCTTCGGAAAGACTCTTTCGATAATTTCCAATTGAGACGGTTTATTTTAGCAAACTCAGGAGGGATTTGTCAATATCAATATAGCGTCCCTGGAAAATATTTTTCCACAAAGGGTACGGAGGAAACGGCAAAGCGCTGGCCGTTCAGATAATCCAGGGGAGTGGCGGAGCTTTGGAAGGCGAAGGTCAGCCGCCAGCTCCACAAAAGCTGGCGATGCTCGCCGTACTGGCGGTTAAACCGCTCCCGGCCATATTTGCCGTCCCCCAGCAGAGGCCAGCCCGCGTGGGCCATCTGCACCCGTATCTGATGGGTGCGGCCCGTGTGCAGGCGGCAGGACACCAGAGACAGTCCGTTTCGGCTCTCCAGCGTCTGATAGTCCGTGACGGCCAGGCTCGTCCCCGGTTCCTGGCGGGGCTTTATATAGACCTGGTTTTTCACCGCGTCCTTGAAAAGCCACCCCTCCAGCCGTCCTTCGGCGGGCTTTGGCGTACCCAGACAGACGCAGAGATATTCCTTTTCTACCTCTCTGGACCGTTTCTTCTCATCCATGGCCCGGAGGGCGGGGGCGGTCTTGGCGGCGATGACGATGCCGCCGGTGCCCCGGTCGATGCGGTTGCAAAGGGCGGGGGCGAAGCTGTTTTCTGCCGCGGGATCCCATTGGCCGGACTGGTAGGCGTGGGCCTGGATTTGGGCCAGGAGGGTGTCCGGCTGCCAGCCTCCGGCGGCGTGGCATAAAACACCTGGCTGCTTGTTCACGAGGAGGATGTGATCGTCCTCATAGAGAATGTCAAGCCGGGGCCGGATGGCGGCCAGATCCCGCCGCTCCTCCCGACGGGGGGTGAAAAATTCCTCCGGGATATACAGGCGCACCGCGTCCCCTGTCTGCACCCTGGTGTCCGGTCTGGCCCAGTGACCGTTGATTTTGATGTCCTTGGTGCGGAAATACCGCTGGAGCAGCGAGGACGGCAGTGCCGGGGCCATTTTTGAGGCAAAACGGTCAAGCCGCTGGCCGCTGTCGTTTTTTGTAACAATAAATTCTCTCATGAAAATATCTTATCACGAAAAAATAAGGTTGACAATGGGACTCTATTAATT
>JAJBVW010000134.1 GCA_020866945.1 Oscillospiraceae bacterium | reverse complement strand
CCGCAGCGGCCAGCTATACCCTGACGGTGAATGCGGTGACAGCCCCCACGGAAACAGGGGAGCAGATTGTTGTGACCTCTCTGACCGAGGTGCCGGAGGGCTTGCAAAGCCTTTATAGCACGGTGGAGGAGCTGACCGCCGACCTGACGACCAGAGTGACCGCCACGGCGGTAGGCTATACGGACGACCAGACGATGATTCTTGATGTGCGCCTCCAGCTCTGGAACGGGACGACCGGCCAGTGGGAGGACGCCACGGAGGAGGATTTCCCGGCGGAGGGCATCACCGTGACGCTCCCGTATCCCGATGGGACGGACAGCAGCTATGATTTCGTTGTGGTGCATATGTTCACGGAGACTTCGTCCCGGCTGGGCATCACGGCGGGCGAGACGGAGACCCCCGCCGTGACAAAGACCGACGATGGCCTGACCGTGACCCTCAAGGGCCTGTCCCCGGTAGCTGTCGCCTGGAAGGAGGCGGACACCGCGGCCACAGTCACAGTCACACCCGCGGCCACGGCCACCGCCCCCAGCACCGGCGACGCGAGCACCCCGCTCCTGTGGCTGGCGCTCCTGACTCTCTGCGCCGGGGGATTGGGCGCGGCGGCCCTCATCCCCGCCGGAAGGAAAAAGGCCCGCAAATAAAACCTGATATATAAGAAAATCACGGCCATGGGAAAGCGGTTTTGCTCTCTCATGGCCGCGATTTTTTGGCCCGCGCATGGGGCGGGGCCGGGGCTTATAGGATTTCGATTTGGCAGGACGCCATGGTCAGAAGGGCCGCGTTGTGCTTTTCCGGCGTCACACCGGCGCAGCAGGAGGAATCCACAGTCATGGGAGTTTCCGGATACAGCGCCCGCAGGATGAGGGCGTTGGACGCCACGCAAATGTCCGTACACAGGCCCGCAAGCTCGATGCTCTCCGGGACGATGCCCCACTTCCGGAACGTATGCTCCCAGCCTGTCCAGCCGAAGGTGGTCTTGTCAATGACGTTTGCGCCGCCCTCCGTATACGGCTCCAGCGGACTGCATATCTGCCATCCCTGAGTGCCTTTGACGCAGTGCGTCACCGGGAGAAGCCTGCCCTCCAGGGTGTCCAGGTAGTTTTCCCCGTGGGTGTCCCGCGTGAACAGCACGATGTCCCCGTTTTTCTTCCGCTCCCGCACCTTTTCCAGCACGTTCGGGACGATTTCCTGCACCTCGCCCGTCCCCAGCGCGCCGTCAATGAAGTCGTTTTGCATATCGATGACGATTAGGACGTTCTGCTTTTGTGTGTTCTCGGCCATGATTTATAACCCCTTTCTGGCTGTCAGGAATCTATGCTGACATAAATATACGAGCTGCTGTATTCGTCATATTCATCTTCTGAATCGGTCATGTAATATATCCATGTGTTGTCGCTTTTGACATAGGTGATGCTCTCATAATAGGAGCCGGCCATGAACTGAGATATAAACTCCTCCGGGAGCGTGTATTCTCCCAGCAGCTCCTCCGCCCGGGCCGACAGTCCGGCGCTGTTCAGCATTCGGTTCAGGGTGGCCAGCTCCGCCGCCGTCTTCAGGATGTTTTCCTCCTTGTCCCCCTGAATGTCCAGGTCAATGGCATAGTTGACTTCGCTTATGAAGCCCTCGTTGTCGATTAACACATAAATATAGGAGGTCAGGGGGCTGTCGGAGCTGTAAAGATACCCGGATACCCGATAGCCGCCGCTGTCGTATTCCTCCCTGGGGTCGTCCGCGTGCACGTGGTCGCACCCCTCCTGTAAGGCGGCCTGCAAGGCATAGACGGATTCCGAGGCCACGGCGATTTCCGCCTCCATCGTCCGCCTGGCCGCGATGAAATGGGGGATATAAACCGCTGTCAGCAGAAGGATGGGCAGAAGCACGACGGCGGTCACATAGTTTTTTGTCCTTGGTACTCGCACGCCGCAGACCTCCGCCGTCAATCTGGCGTTTCGGCCCATTTCCCCCGCTATGTCCGCCGCCGTGGCTGCCGTACCTGCGGCGGCCAGTCCCTTCATGACCGCCCCGACCCGGTTCGCTTTGGGGCTTTGGGATTGGCTGAGCAGGGAACCGGCAGCCCCAGCGCCCAAGACAGCGGATACCTGGGGCGCATAATCCCCGCTGTTCAGGGAGACCTTCGCTTTTCCGGTGATTTCCGTCCAGGCTTCCTTTCCCATCCCAATCCGGGGGACCAGAAAGCAAACGATGAAGGCCACCGTATAGACTGCCGCGATGGCCAAATATGTATACAGTCCCAGGCTGTAAAAGTCCCCATAAAAAACCAGGTCGTTCACCATGCACAGCAATATCCACACAGCCCCAATCAGCATAGCCATGAGTAGGCAGGCCGTGCCCAGGGCCGGGAGCAGGCAGTATCTTCGTATGATGCGCGTTTCCTTTTCCGTCAGCATATCATTTCTATCCTCTCTCGCAGGCATAGCCGCCCGACGCTTTATAGAACCATTGTACCACAGGCGGACAAAAAAATCTCCCCCGTGCGGCGCAAATTGCCGCGGCGGGGGAGAAAATTATTCCCTTATGCCTGCCGGAAGCGGGCCAGGAAGTCCTTGGTTTCCTGGCGCTGGGGATTGCCCAGCACGTCCTGGGGCGCGCCCTGCTCGCAGATGACGCCCTCGTTCATATAGACCACCTGGGTGCTGACATCCCGCGCGAAGGCCATTTCGTGCGTCACGACCAGCATGGTCATGCCCTCCTGGGCCAGGGTCTGCATGACGGTCAGCACCTCGCCCACCATTTCCGGGTCCAGGGCGGAGGTCGGCTCGTCGAACAGCAGCACCTCCGGCTCCATGGCCAGGGCGCGGGCGATGGCTACGCGCTGCTTCTGGCCGCCGGATATTTGCCGGGGCTTGGCGTTGATGAAGGGGGCCATGCCCACCTTTTCCAGATAGGCCATGGCGCTCTCCCTGGCCTGGGCCTTGGTTTTTTTCAGCACCTTCACCTGGCCCACCACGCAGTTTTCCAGCACGGTCATGTTGCTGAAAAGGTTGAAGGACTGGAACACCATGCCCACCTTGGCCCGGTAAGCGGGGGCGTTCACCCCCCGGCCCGTCACGTCCGTGTCGTGGAAAAGGATCTCTCCGCTGGAAGGGGTCTCCAGCAGGTTTATGCACCGCAGCAGGGTGGACTTGCCGGAGCCGGAGGCCCCGATGATGCTGGTGACGTCCCCCTTGTCCACGGTGAAGTCGATGTCCCGCAGCACCTCATGGGAGCCGAAGCTCTTGGACAGATGCCGTATCTGTAAAATCGTCTCGCCCATATTATCGCTCCCCCCTGGTGGAATCATTCCGCGTCTTTTTCATCGCGTCCGGGTCGTAATCGCCGCTGACGGTGTTATACCGGGCTGCCTTGCGCCGGGTGTGCATTTCCGCCAGGGTGTAGGTTCCGGCGGTGGGAACCAGCGGATCGCTTTGCAGCAGCTCGTAGCTGTCCGAGCCGTCCATCCGCCGCTCCAGCCAGCGCAGCAGGAAGGAGGCCACCAGCGTCATGCAGAGGTAGGCCACCATCTCGATGGTGGCGGAGGGGAAGTAGAGGTATGTGGCTCCCACCGCCGCCCGGTGGACGGAGAACAGCTCCGTGAAGCTGATGATGAACATGACGGAGGTGTCCTTCACGTTGATGATGAAGTTGTTGCCGATCTGGGGCATAATATTGCGGAGGGCCTGGGGCAGAATGACGTTTATCATAGTCTGCACATGGGTCATGCCGATGGCCTTGGCCCCCTCCGTCTGGCCGGGGTCGATGGAGATAATGCCGCCCCGGACGGTCTCCGCCATATACGCGCCGGTGTTGATGGACACCACCAGAATGGCGGCCACCCAGACGCTGTTGAAGTGCATGGCGTTGTTGGAGAAGTAGGGCAGGCCGTAGTAGATGAACACCGCCTGCAAAACCATGGGCGTACCCCGGAACACCTCCACATAGACCCGGATGACGACCCGGATAAGGCCCAGGAAAAACCGCTTCACCGGGTTGTCGGTCTTGGCGTGGGGGATGGTCTGCAAAATGCCGCAGACAAAGCCGATGACGCAGCCGATAACGGTGGCGATCAGGGCCAGGAGCAGAGTGTTGCGGACGCCGCCCAAATAGGCGCCGCCGTACCGCTGCAATAGCTTTAGTATGTCGCTGAATAGCTGTGAGAGCCGTTCCATAGGCGTGTCCCTCCTTATTTTTGCCAGTAGGGGCTGCACCACATGGATGCAGCCCCTTCAAAAAGTGGCAGGATTGCGTTGATTAGTCTTCGGTCAGAGGCTGGATGGCGATGGCCTCGTCCATCAGCTCGTTAAAGTCGTCCACGGTCATGGTGCTGAGAACCTCGTCAATGGCGTCCTTCAGGGTGGTGTTGCCCTTCATGACGGACACGCCGATGTTGATCTCGCCCTCGTCCGCCTCAAAGTTGTCGTCGGAGTCGGAGAAGTCCAGGATGACCATGTCGTCATAGGCGGCTACAGCGCCCATGGCAGTGGGCATATCAGTGCAGATGAAGTCAACGGTGCCGGTCTCCAGAGCCATCAGCATGGCAGGAGCGGTCTCCGCAGCGGTCTGGATCTGGGCGTCGGGGATCTGGGGCAGCATACTGTCATACCAGATGGTAGCGATCTGGGCGGTGCAGGTGCCGCCAGCCAGGTCGGTCAGACCGGTGGCGGAGGCATACTCGCTGTCGGCCAGGGTGACGCACACGATGGAGGCGTAGTAGTAGGGGCCTGCGAAGTCCACCTGCTCGGAGCGCTCCTCGGTCATGGACTGACCGGCGATGACCGCGTCATAGATGCCGGACTGCACGCCGGGCACTAGGGAATCCCAGTCGGTGCGGATGACCTCCAGCTCCCAGCCGTAATACTCGCAGATGAGCTTCGCGATCATTACGTCGTAGCCGTTGGCGTACTCCCCGTCGGAGCCGGAGATGGGAACGGCCCCGTTGGAGTCGTCATACTGTGTCCAGTTGTAGGGGGCGTAGGCGCACTCCATGGCAATGGTCAGAACGCCGTCCTCCAGGCCCTGGATAACGGTGTCGTCCTCCGCGTCGTCGGAGCTGGAGGAGGAGCAGGCGGCCAGGGCGAATACCATCACCAGGGCCAGCAGCAGCGCAAAAAGTCTCTTCATGGTTCATATCTACCTTTCTCAATAAAATCTCTCGCGTCCCTTTTGGATGCGCTCCCGGGGGACGCGGCCTGGGAACGAAAAATGAACCGCTTGCGTCAAGCGGTTCATAGGATATACGGTATATGCCTCCCAAAGAAAGGGGCAAGCCGAACGGCCATTGACAGCGCTCCACAAGTACTTGTGACAGTCCATTGGGTATTTCCCAATGGCCCAGCGCAAGGAGAGCAGGCACGCTCCAAACGCTTCGGCGGCGTTCCCTTTCCCATCCGGCGGCTGCCTGGCCTTGCCGGGACGGTACTGATGAAAACCGCGCCTCTATCGAAAAGCGATTCAATTTTCGTTTCTTAATATACTAGCACGGGCCTGTCCTGGTGTCAACAGAAATTTTGCAAAAATCATTAGATTTGTATAATGTGTCATAAAATCCGGGACGTTTTCCCGCTGCTTTTGCGATTTTGCGGGCATCTAAGATACAATCACATATCGCACGGCCCACAGCAGCGCCACGCCCGGCCCGCCCAGAGCGGCGGATACGGCCACGGTCAGACCGTTTAATCCAAGACCCATGCCGAACAGACTCCCCACGGTGTTTCCCATCAGAAGCAGGACAAGACCGGTCAGACCGTGCAGCCCCAGCCGCAGCAGAGGCCGCGCCGCCCGGCGGATAAGCTCTGCGAGCCGGACGAGCAGCATCAGCCCGCAGGTGACGAACAGGGCGTTTATCATATAGTCCGGCATGAGACTTGTCCTCCTGTTTCCATAGGTTCCATATATTGTATTTGTGTTTTTCGGGATTTAGACATATAATAGTCCCAGAAAGAAAGAAGCCATGGCCATTGGGCGGAGGACGTGCGTTCCTCCGCCCCTTCTTGATTTTTCCGGGCTTTGTGCTATACTAATCAGTATATTGGAGTATTATGTCCACCGGCGGCAGGCCGGAAAGAGAACGGAACAAAGCGAGGAAATTTTTGCATGGCAAAACCAAGCAGACAAGCCTATGGCAACGAGAGCATCAGCCAGCTCAAGGGGGCCGACCGGGTGCGCAAGCGCCCGGGGGTCATTTTTGGATCGGACGGCCTGGAGGGCTGCCAGCACTCTGTATTTGAGATACTTTCAAACTCTATCGACGAGGCCCGGGCGGGATACGGCAAGCTCATCACCGTCACCCGGTTCGAGGATCACTCCATCCAGGTGGAGGATTTTGGCCGGGGCTGCCCCGTGGACTGGAACAGCGCGGAGAAGCGCTATAACTGGGAGCTTGTGTACTGCGAGCTGTACGCCGGCGGCAAGTATGACGACGAGGGCGGCGAGGGCTATGAGTACGCCCTGGGCCTGAACGGGCTGGGGGCCTGCGCCACCCAGTACGCCTCCGAATACATGGACGTGACCGTCTGGAGGGACGGCAGCCGCTATGACCTGCACTTTGAAAAGGGCGGCATCGTGGGGGAACTGAAAAAATCTCCCGCCGACCGAAAAAAGACCGGCACCACCCACCATTGGCGGCCAGACCTGGCCGTGTTCACGGACATCGACATCCCGGAGGAATGGTTCCGCCAGACCCTCCGCCGCCAGGCGGTGGTGAACGCGGGCGTTACCTTCCGCCTTCGCATCCAGCACGGGGATAAATTCGAGACCACGGAATATCTCTATGAAAACGGCATACTGGATTATGTGTCGGAGATCGCCGGGGAGGCGACCCTGACCGCCCCGGTGTTCATGGAATCGGAGCGCCGCTGCCGGGACAGGGCGGACAAGCCGGAGTATAAGGCTCGGCTCTCCGCCGCCTTCTGCTTTTCCAACCAGGTGACGCTGCTGGAATACTATCACAACTCCTCCTGGCTGGAGCATGGGGGCGCGCCGGACAAGGCCGCCAGGGCCGGGTTCGTCTATGCCGTGGACGCCTATATCAAGCAGGCGGGGAAATACCAGAAAAACGAGTCGAAAATCTCCTTCCAGGACGTGCAGGACTGCCTGGTGCTGGTGACGAACTGCTTTTCGACCCGCACCTCCTATGAAAACCAGACGAAAAAGGCCATCACCAACAAGGGCATCCAGGACGCCATGACCGCCTTTTTCCGGGAGCAGCTGGAGGTCTGGTGCATTGAGCATAAGGCCGAGGCCGACCGCATGGCGGAGCAGGTGCTTATCAACAAGCGCAGCCGGGAGCAGGCGGAGCGGGCCAGGCTGAACATCAAAAAGAAGCTGACCGGCTCCATGGACATTATGAGCCGGGTGGAAAAATTCGTGGACTGCCGCAGCCGGGACCCGGAGCGCCGGGAGCTTTACATCGTGGAGGGGGATTCCGCCCTCGGCTCCTGCAAAATGGGCCGGGACGCGGAGTTTCAGGGCATTATGCCCGTCCGGGGAAAGATTTTAAACTGCCTGAAGGCGGACTATGGCCGCATTTTTAAAAGCGACATCATCACCGACCTGCTGAAGGTGCTGGGCTGCGGCGTGGAGGTGGAAAAGCGTGGAAAGGAGCTGAACTCCTTCGACCTTGCAAACCTCCGCTGGAGCAAGGTGGTCATCTGCACGGACGCAGACGTGGACGGCTTTCAGATCCGGACGCTGATTTTGACAATGCTGTGGCGGCTGACCCCGACGCTTGTAAAGGAGGGGTATGTGTATATTGCGGAATCCCCCCTGTATGAGATAACCTGCAAGGAAAAGACCTGGTACGCCTATTCCGACGCAGAGAAGAACAAGATTGTGGAGGAGCTTTCCGGCTCCAAATTCGCCGTGAACCGCTCCAAGGGCCTGGGTGAAAACTCTGCGGAGATGATGTGGCTGACCACCATGAACCCGGAGACCCGGCGGCTTATCCGCGTTCTGCCGGAGGAGGCGGAGCGCACGGCCTATTATTTCGACCTGCTCCTGGGGGACGACCTGGCGGGCCGGAAGCAGCACATCGCCCAGGACGGCTATAAATACCTGGACATGGCGGATATATCGTAAGGAGTAAGGTCACATGGCAAGAAAACCAAAGGAACCAAAGCCGGTGCGGCGGGACGCAGACCCCAATGTAATGGGGCTGCGGGGCGAGGTGGTGGAGCAGCCCATCACGGAAACCCTGGAGCTGAACTATATGCCCTACGCCATGAGCGTTATCGTCTCGCGGGCCATCCCGGAGATAGACGGCTTCAAGCCCAGCCACCGCAAGCTGCTGTACTGTATGTATAAAATGGGCCTGCTAAACGGGGCGCGGACAAAATCCGCAAACATCGTGGGCCAGACCATGCACTATAACCCCCATGGGGATGCGGCCATCTATGAGACCATGGTGCGCCTGACCCGGGACAACGAGGCCCTGAACGCCCCCTTTGTGGACTCCAAGGGCAATTTTGGCAAGGTCTATTCCCGTGATATGGCCTACGCCGCCAGCCGGTACACGGAGGCGAAGCTGGCTCCCATCTGCGCGGAGCTTTTCCGGGACATCGACAAGGACACGGTGGACTTCGTCCCCAACTACGATAACTCCACCACGGAGCCGACCCTCCTGCCCACCACCTTCCCGAATGTGCTGGTGTCCGCCAACATGGGCATCGCCGTGGGCATGGCAAGCCAGATCTGTGGCTTCAACCTGGAGGAGGTGTGCCAGACTACTATCGCCCTGCTGAAAAACCCGGAGCATGAAATATTGTCCACCATGCCCGCCCCGGATTTCCCCACCGGCGGGGAGATCCTCTATGACCCGGCCCAGATGGCCCGGATATACGCGACGGGACGCGGCTCCTTCCCTGTCCGGGCCAAGTGGCGGTATCAGGAGAAGGAGCATATCATCGAGGTATACGAGATACCCTATACCACCACGGCGGAGGCTATCATCGACAAGTGCCGCGACCTTATCAAGGAGGGGAAAATCAAGGAAATCTCCGATATGCGCGATGAGACCGACCTGGGGGGCCTGAAGATCGCCATCGACATCAAGCGCGGCGTGGAGCCGGAAAAGCTGATGGCGAAGCTATTTAAGCTGACGCCCCTCCAGGACAACTTCCCCTGCAACTTCAACATCCTGGTGGCTGGGTCCCCCCGTGTTATGGGCGTGGGGGAGATATTAAACGAGTGGATTGCCTGGCGGACGGAGTGCGTCCGGCGGCGCACCTTCCACGACATGACGAAAAAGAAGGAAAAGCTGCACCTGCTGGAGGGCCTGAAGGCCATTTTGCTGGACATCGACCGGGCCATCGCCATCATCCGTCAGACAGAGGCGGAGTCTGACGTGGTGCCGAACCTGATGATAGGCTTCGGCATCGACCAGACCCAGGCAGAGTTCGTGGCGGAAATTAAGCTCAGAAACATCAACCGGGAGTACATCCTCCGCCGGGTGGAGGAGACCGAGGGCCTGGCCAAGGAGATCGCCGACCTGGAGGAGCTTCTCAAAAGTCAGCGCCGTTTGCGGGGCGTTATCGCAGAGGAGCTGAAGCAGGTCATTAAAAAATACCCCTCTCCCCGCCGCACCACCCTGGTCTACGCGGACGAGATAGAGGAATACAGCGACCAGGAGCCGGAGGCGGAGGATTATCCTGTCCACCTGTTCCTGTCCCGGCAGGGGTATTTCAAGAAGATTACCCCCCAGTCTCTGCGGATGAGCGGGGAACAGAAGTATAAAGAGGACGATGGTCTGGCCCAGTATTATGCGACGACCAACCGGGCGGAGCTTCTGGTGTTCACCGACCGGAGTCAGGAGTTTAAGCTGAAGGTCGCGGATTTCAAGGAAACCAAGGCCAGCGCCTTGGGCGATTTTCTGCCGGGTAAGCTGGGCATGGACGAGGGGGAGCGCGTGGTGGCCACGGCCCTGGCCGGGGATTACACCGGCACGCTCCTGCTGTTTTTCCAAAACGGCAAGTGCGCCCGGATAAGCCTTTCCGCCTTTGCCACCAAGACGAACCGCCGCCGTCTCACCGGGGCGTACAGCGATAAAAGTCCCCTGGTGGCCCTGCTGCCCCTGGCGGAGGAGCAGGAGATCGCGGTCTATACCGGCGAGGGCCGGTGCCTCATATTCAGCTCCGCGCTGCTGGCGCCCAAGACGAGCCGCGCCACCCAGGGGGTGCAGGTGATGACCGTGAAAAAACATCCCGTGACCCGCGTGGCCTTTGCGGCGGATACGCCCATCCAAAACCAGGCCCGTTATCGGGTCAGGAGCCTGCCCGCCGCCGGGGCCAAGCTGACGGATAAAGACCGTGGAGAGGAGCAGATGAGTCTCTTGGAGGGAAATAATTCGTGAAACGAACGACATGGGAAATCATTAAGCACGTCATTATGACCCTGGTGGGGTGCGCCATGATGGGCGCGGCCTTCGCCTTTCTCACCTATCCAAACAGCATCGTATCCGGCGGGCTGACCGGCGTGGGCCAGATTATCAATCTCTTGACCGGCCTGCCGGTAGGCGTGCTGGTCATGGTGATGAACATTCCGCTGTTCATCGTGGCCTGGAAGCAGTTCGGCCTGGAGTTTATCCTGTTTTCCGCCCTGGGCATGGTTGCCACCAGCGTGTTCATCGACCTGTTCAACGCCCTGGACTATTCCCTGACGGACGACATCCTCCTGGCCTCCGTATACGGCGGCCTGCTGAAGGGGGCCGGGGCGGGACTTGTCTATACTGCCGGGGCCACCACCGGCGGCACGGACATCGGCGCCCGTATGCTTCGCAGGAAATATCCCTATGTGGACTTCGGAAACTTTTCCCTGGCCCTGGATGCGGTGGTGGTGGTTGCCTTCGCCGTGATATTCCATCGGTTTGACAGCGCCATGTATACCATCATCACCATGTTCGTGGCCTCCCGGGTGGTGAACCTCATGCTGTATGGCATGGATAACGCCAGCGTGTGCTATATCATCACCCTCTATCCAGAGAAGATTGCGGACGAGATAGGCCGTCAGCTTGGACGCGGCTCCACCCTGCTCCAGGGCGAGGGGGCCTACAGCGGCGAGGAGCGGGACGTCGTCCTGTGCGTGGTGAAGCGCCAGCAGATTCCGGCGGTGAAGAAGATTGTCTATGCTCTGGATCCCCGCGCCTTTGTCATCGTAACGGAGTCCCATCAGGTGTTCGGAAAGAATTTCTCTAACATTCAAAAATCAGACTAAATCAGGAGGTCGAACCATATGGACAGGGCAAAAACCATTGAAAATCTGCGGAAAAACGGTTTTGAGGTGACAGAGCTTGATACCTCTGCGCAGGCGGCGGCCTATATCGGCCAGTCGCTGCATGGAAAGACCGTGGGCATCGGCGGCAGCATGACCGTCCGGGGCCTGAATATCTACGATCACATCAAGGAAAACAATACCGTTTTCTGGCACATGATCGTGCCGGGGGACGAGACCATGGTGCAGGCCAGCAGCGCCCAGGTTTATATCACCAGCGCCAACGCCATCAGCGAGGAGGGGTATGTCATCAACATTGACGGCCGGGGGAACCGGGTGGCCGGGACGCTGATGAAAAAGGACAAGGTCTATCTCATCGTGGGGAAAAATAAGCTCTGCGGCCCCTTCCACGAGGCCCTGGAGCGGGCCAGAAACGTGGCCGGGCCGCTGAACGCCAAGCGCCTGGAGACCAAGACCCCCTGCGCCGTGACGGGTCATTGCCATGACTGCGCAAGCCCTGACAGAATTTGCAACGCCCTGGTGGTGCTGTGGCGCAAACCCTTCTGGTGCGACAGCATGGAGATCGTGCTGGTGGACGAGGAATTGGGATATTGAGCATGAAGAAAACTCTGGCGCTGCTGCTGGCGCTGATCATGGGACTGAGCCTTTCCGGCTGTGCCACGCTTTTCGACAAGGAATACTACGCCAGCGAGGAATATCAGGCCCAGGAGCAGGAGACGGAGGATGGCGACGCCATCAGCAGCATTTCGAGCTATGCCGCCCTGAAGCGGGCCATCACCAGCCTGGTTTCGGAGCACGTTGAGTCAGCTCAGCTTCAGTTTCTGAACTATGAGGGTACCATCAGCACGGATATTTCCACCGCCTGCTGGGAGGTAAAATCCTCTACGGCCCTGGGGGCCTTCGCGGTGGACTATATCAGCTATGATCTCAGCCGCATTGTCAGCTATTATCAGGCAGAGATATATATTACCTACAAACGCTCCGAGGTGCAGGTGGCCGCGCTGGAGGAAACAGGCACCGCCGGGGCCTTGGCGGCGCGGCTGGATACCGCCCTGCGCAATAACGAGACCTATCTTGTGCTGGAGCTGTCCAGCGCGTCCATCACGGCGGACACGGTGCAGAGCTATCTGGAGGCGGCGTATTATACCGACCCGCTTGCCTGCCCGGTTATGCCGGAGATAGAGGTGGGCTTTTACCCGGAATCCGGCGTGGATCGCATTGCGGAGATAACGCTGGATTACGGCCTGGACAGCCAGGAGCTTTCCGCCCGGCGGGAGGCGCTGGCTCAGGCGGTGGAGGAGATAGCCGCCGCCGTTCTGGACGACTCCTCCGCCACGGAGGAAATAACCGAGCCGGACGCGGAGGACGATGGGAGCGCCTCCGATGAGATGGCCGCTCCGGCGGCGGTGGAGGAGGCGGATGAGGTCTACGCGCTGTGCCGGTATCTTGCGGAGAGCTGTGTCCAGGATGAGACGGCAGGCTCTACGGCCTGGGACGCGCTGGTTGGCGGCACGGCGGACAGTCAGGGTGTCGCCATGGCCCTGGAGGCGCTTTGCCAGGCGCTTGAGATAGACTGCCTTGTGGTGGCCGGACGGATGGATACCCAGGAGCATTATTGGAACATCGTCACCATCGACGGTCAGTCCTATCATGTGGACGCCGCCAGCTGGGCCGCCGGAGGCGAGGAGGTCTTTCTTGTCGGCGATGAGGAGCTTTGGGGCGCCTATTGGTGGGATACCAGCGAATACCCCGTCTGCTCGGAGGGCTATGGCTATTTCGAGACGGACGAGGAAACGGAGACGGCGGAAGAGTCTGAACCCGAAGCGGAAACCGGCGCTGACGCTGAAACCGAGGCCGGGGCGGGCTGACTTTTTCATCTTTGAACCGTCCTCTAATCTTATTTTAATTTTTCTTCCATTTGCCTCTGATATGTAATGACCTTTGTCAAGAGGCAATTTGCCCAAAAACAGGGTCAA
>JAJBVW010000221.1:11638-13292 GCA_020866945.1 Oscillospiraceae bacterium | reverse complement strand
GAATATGAAATTATTATAGCACAAATTTCCCCGTTTGACTACGGGGATATAATTCGCCCCCGGCGGGAATCGAGTCCCACCGGGGGCTGACGTTATAGGTACTCACGAAGCCGGGCCTGGCCTCAGCTCCTTGTATCCCCTTATTCAAATACATCCAGATCCTGCCCGTTTACGACGGCTCCGTCATATCCGGCCTCCCGGATCTCCCGCAGGATCGCCTCACAGCGCCAGGACATTTCCGCATCCAGATCCTTTGTGTTGTCCTGGATCTCCATGTGGTAAATCCGATGATAGGTCACTAAAAGCTTCGGCCTGGCTTTTTTCGCTACCTCAGCCAGATCCACGCTCAGGGTATGAACCTCCCGATGGTATTTCTGCCACTTCGGCTCCCGCGCGGAAATGCCGCCTGTGTACTCTACCTCATGCAGCAAAATATCGCAGTCCCTTGCCTTTTCGGCCACAATCTCAAGGGGCGCGGTATCCCCGCTGATTACGATCACCTTGTCCTCGGTGGTAAATTTGTAGCCGTAGCTTATAAGCGTTCCATGGCTCACCGGGAAGGCTTCCACCGTTACCTTATCGTCCTGATAGATAATCCCCGGCTGGATCTCCGTGACCTGCACCTTGTATCCCACCTCATTGGCCCGCTCAAAACCGTGAAGGCGAAAATCAATGTCCACCTCATAGGCCGACAGGATATGGTCTGTCATGTGCCGTATACCCTGCGGCCCAAATACCTGAAGGGGTTCCTTTCTCTCCAGCACCCAAGGTGTGAAGATAAGATCCGGGTATCCCGCCGTGTGATCTGTATGCAAATGGGTGCAGAAGGCCACCGTCAGGCGGTCAGGCCGCAGGGCGTCTATCCCCTTCCGATAGGCCTTCGCCGCCTGCCGCACCACACCGGGGCCAAAATCCACCAGATAGGCCTGCCCGTCCACCACCACGGCAGAGGCGGGGCCGCTGGCGTTGGGACAGGCATTTGGCGTACCTGTCCCAAGCAGTACAAGCTTTGTCATCATTTTTATGCGCTTATGCGTTCGCCTCCGCGCTGACTTCCTCCGGCTCGTCAATATGCTTGATGGAGATGCCCGTAAAGCCATAGAAGATGCTGAAGATGGGCGTCAGATACAGCAGGAACAGATAGGGGAAGAACGCCGCCCAGGCCACGCCCAGGGTACCTGACATATAGACGCAGTAGCCGTGCCAGGGAATCATCGGGCCGGCCAGCGTACCCGAATCCTCCAGGCTTCTGGACAAAATCTCCGGCGCGATCCCGCGTTCCTCGAATATCGGCTTCATCAGCCGCCCGGTCAGTACGTGCGCCATGGGCTGAGAGCAGCTGATGATGCTGGTAACATAGCCCACCACCAGCGTGATGGTGATCAGTGTGCCGTCGTTCTTGATGCCCTTCACAAGGACGCGCAGGATATTTTCCAGCACGCCCAGCCTGTCCAGCATACCGCCCATGCCCACGGCAAAGCTGATAATGGCCACATATTGCAGCATACTGGACATGCCGCCTCTGTTCAGGATGGTCTGCAGGATGCCCACGTCAATGCCGGTGGTATAGCCGTTATAGGCCACCTTGATGATGCTGGCGAGATCGATCCCCTGATAGAAGAAGGACACAAGGCCCGCCGCAAGGCTGGAAAGC
>JAJBVW010000221.1:0-11628 GCA_020866945.1 Oscillospiraceae bacterium | reverse complement strand
AAGGACACCAAGCGAAAGCTTGCGAGATCGCTCCCCATATAGCAGAACGACAGAATGTCAGACGCATTGCTGTTAATTCAGAGCTCCGACATCTAGATCACCTTCAGAAGCAGCAGCGCAATCAGCAAAATCGCCGGGAGCAGGGTGACGAAGCCCAGGTGAAATTCCCCGTTCAGCGCCTGGATATACGCGCTCAGATCTCCCGTCACATATCCGCCGCTGGTCTGCCGGAATCCCAGGATGGTGAACAGGATCAGGCTGACCACAAAGGCCGGCAGGGTAGTCCAGAGCATAGACTTCACGTGGTCGCTCAGCTTGGCGCCCGCCACCGCCGGTGCCAGGTTCGTGGTATCGGACAGGGGGCTTAGCTTATCGCCGAACATGGCACCGCAGATGACGGCGCCCGCCACCATACCGGCGTTGATGCCCATGGCGTTGCCAATGGCCATCATGGCCACGCCGGCGCTTCCCACGGAGCCATAGGACGTCCCTGTCACCAGGCTCAAAACCGCGCAGAAAATCAGCGTCAGCGGGAGCAGCCAGGTCGGATTAATCATCTGAAGGCCGCCCACAATGATGGTGGCAATGGTGCCGCTTTGCAGCCAGGTGCCAATCATCACGCCAATGGCCATCAGCAGAACCAGCGTCGGCACCACCACGCGGATCGCATCGTAAGCACCGGCAAGGATCTTCTTATAGTCTATCCGAAGCACCAGGCAGAACAGATAGATGATGATCCAGCTAAAGAACAGGCCGATCATCGGGCCGCCGGTCTTCAGGCGGATGCAGACCGCCACAGAGCCGATGATCAGAAGCAGCAGGATGATCGACTCCAGCATATTGAGCTTTTTGTCTTCTTTCATTTTCATGTCCTCGTTTCCTTTGTTGTAATCGGTTTGCACATTCGCCGCGTCCGTCCCTGTGTTTTTTCGCACCTTTGGGACTTAAAAGCATTAAATTGCCAAACCTGGAACAATTATACTATTGCCTCTATAAAAAATCAATACAAGAATGTTTATTTCTAAACTTATTTCGTGTGCATACAAAAAGAAGGCCCAATTTCGGGAATGGGCCTTCCTCTTTATAGTGCAGAGCGATACGCTCTCCAAAGCTCAGCACGTCTGTGCTTACGGCTGGTTCAGCACCGTGGCCGCTATGTCCGGGTAGTTTGTCATCACCGCGTCCGCGCCGATGGACTGGAGGCGGGCCATCTCCTCCGGGTCGTCGATGGTCCAGTACTGGACGGCAATGTTATAGCGGTGGGCGTAGTTTACCACCCGCGCCGTACCCAGGTTTATGACATAATCCGTAGTGGGGATCTGCAGGGCCTGGAAGCCGAAGGTGTCCTCCTCCACGTTCAGGTTCAGCAGGGCGCAGAGGTAGAACTTTACGCACTCCATCACCCCGGCGCTGCGGAGCATATCGGGGTAATTCTCGTCCATATAGGCCGTCACCTCGTTGTGGAAGGTGCCGACCACAGTCTTCTCCAGACAGCCGTATTCCGCCAGGATGGCATACAGCTTGTCCGCCGCCTCATAGCCCAGCTCGCCGCTGTTTTTGATCTCGATGATATAGCCGTAGTCCCCGGCGGATTCCAGGTATTCCAGGGCCTCCTCCAGGGTGATGATCCGCAGGTCATCCGGCACCTGATCCCCGGTCAGCCCGGCGTAGGGCATGGTGCCGTCCTCCGCCTCGAACTGGGCGCCCATGTTCAGGTTTTTCAGCTCCGCCAGGGTCTTGGCGCCTACATCCACGTTCTCCTCCCCGAAATATTCCGCCGCGTCGCTGGTGCGGTCAAGAGTGGCGTCGTGGAGCAGAACCAGCGCGCCGTCCGCCGTCAGATGCAGGTCGAACTCGAAGATATCCAGCTCGTACTGGTCGCTCTCCACGCAGTTTTTCAGGGCCATCATGGTGTTCTCCGGGGCGATGCCGCCCCCCGCCCGGTGGCCGGACAGCATGGTGGTTCCCAGGCTGGTGATCAGGGGGTTGCTGGCCCCGTCCGATTCCTCCGGCACGGCGCTGGAATCCCGGGTCACGACCCAGTACAAAATGCCCAGCAGCACCACCAGCACCAGCAGGATGATGCCGATGATTTTCAGGGCCTTCTTGGCCTTCTTCCCCATGGGGCAGCCCTTGGCAAACCAGGGAAAGGTCAGAGGCCAGACCAGAATGGCCGCCGCCACCACGAGGAAATACCGCACGGCATGGGCCACATCATGGCCGCCGAACAGGGCCAGCAGGGGGGATTTCAGCGCCGTCCGCAGGAGCATGACGAAGGCCACCCCCAGGGCCACCTTCAGCACCTGGGCCCAGCCGGGGGCCTTGGTGTCGAATTTTATGTATTTCCGTTCCAGGGGGCAGCCCACCAGCACGCCCAGGGCGCAGCCCAGCATGGTGTAGCTGTTTTTCAGGGCCTCGGCCAAATTATCGCTGTCAATGTCCGCGGGCCAGGCATAAAACTCCACAAACAGGGCCGCCCCCAGGGCCAGGGCGGAGACGACGCCGAAGACGATCAGGGTAATCTGAGGCTTTTCCTCGCTCCTTTGGAACAGGGGATACAGCCCAAACACCAGCACAAGACCGATGGCAAGGCCCACCCCCACATCCGCCGGGGTGTGAACCCCAAGATACATCCGGGACAGGGCCACCAGGGCCACAATGACGATGCAGACCCACCGCAGCCAGGTCTTTTTGGTGAACCGGGCGATGCCGCCGAAGGAGACGGCGGTGTTCTGGCTGTGGCCGCTGGGGAAGGAATAGCCCCCGGCCCCCTCCCTGGCGCTCTCCACAATGGTGAAATCCGGGTCACGCACCCAGGGCCTTGGTACCTGGCAGGTGATTTTCAAAAACTGGTTCACCACCGTACCGCCCACCCCGGCGGCAATCAGGTAATACCCGTCCCGCTTGCTGACACACCAGTATACTATAATGGCCAGCACAATGAACACGCTCTCCCCGCCCAAAGCCGTAATGGCGGAGAAAAAACCATTCAGCACCGGGGTCCTAAGCCCCTCCAGAAAATACAGAAAGCTCATATGCCACCTCGTTATCAGGTTATGAGGGTATTGTACCATATTCACGGGAAAAGTAAAACCAGGTTTTGGTAAAATGTTGGCAGGAAACGAACACCGTCGATTGTATGTTGACTTTTAATAGTCATAGTTATATAATATAATTTATCAGGTTAATTAGCGAACTAAACTCCTGTAATCTCCATAAGACAAAAAGAGGACAAGCCCGTGGTATTTTCAAGTCTGACGTTTCTGTTTTTCTTTCTGCCCATCACCCTGGCGGTAAATTTTCTTCTGCCGAAAAAGGTGCGAAACTACTGGCTTTTGGCGGCCAGTCTGGTGTTTTACGCCTGGGGCGCGGGGAAATTTGTGCTGGTGATGATCGCCTCCATCCTGGTGAACTATGTGTTCGCCCGGCTGATAGACGGTAGCGGCAATGAGCGCTTTCGCAGGGTCTGCCTGGTTCTGGCCGTCGCCGCCAACCTGGGGGTGCTGTTTTACAACAAATACATGAACTTCTTTACCGAGAATTTGCAGAAAATTTTCGGGGATTCCGTCGTGGTCACCAATATTATTCTGCCCATCGGCATATCCTTTTTCACCTTCCAGGCGCTGTCCTATGTGGTGGACGTATACCGAAAGGACACGCCGGTGCAGAAGAACCCCTACTACCTGGGACTGTATATCGCCTTCTTCCCCCAGCTTATCGCAGGCCCTATCGTGCGCTACCGCACCATTGCGGATCAGATTGAGGAGCGCACCATCACGGCGGAAAAATTCGCCTCCGGGGTCAGCCGTTTCTGCGGCGGCTTCGCCATGAAGGTGCTGCTGGCCAACAATCTGTGTGGGGGGGCGGAGGCGGCCTTCGCCGTGGCCGCCACGCCGGGGAGCCTGAGCGTCTGCTTCGCCTGGCTGGGAGCGCTGGCCTATTCCCTGCAAATTCTCTTTGATTTCAGCGGCTACTCCTCCATGGCCATCGGCCTGGGCCGGATGTTTGGCTTTGAGTTTATGGAGAACTTCAATTACCCCTACATCTCCAAAAATGTCACCGAGTTTTGGCGGCGGTGGCACATCTCTCTGAGTCAGTGGTTCCGGGACTATGTCTATTTCCCCCTGGGCGGCTCCAGGGTGGACAAAAAATATAAGCTGGTGCGGAACCTGTTCGCAGTCTGGATTCTGACCGGCATATGGCATGGGGCCAACTGGACGTTCATCTGCTGGGGCCTGGGCTATTTTATCCTGCTCACCTTTGAAAAACTGACAAATCTCCCAAAACGCGAATTGCCGCGGGGGGTAACACTTTATCGAATATTCACATTACTCTGCGTCCTGCTGGGCTGGGTGGTGTTCCGGGCGGACAATCTGCGGTACGCCAAGCGGTATCTGTTCGCCATGTTCGGTCTGGCGGGGAACGCTTTCGTGGACAGCAACGCCATCCGCTATGCCAACGATTATAAAATCCTCCTGGTGATCGCCCTGGTCTGCTGCACCCCGGCCCTGAAGAAGCTGAAGGAGTGGCTCTGCCGCAAATGCAGGGCAGAGACCGCCGGCACCACCGTCTTAGACCTGAGCGCCGTATGGCTGGTCATCGTCTCCGTCTCCTATCTCGTGATGGGCGGGAACAACCCCTTTATTTACTTTAACTTTTGACGGGAACGGAGGGGACAAAAATGCTGCATACACTGAAAGCAAAAATAAACGCCAAAACCATCCTTATGCTGGTTCCCTCGGCAATTTTTCTGGTATTCATTTTCTATATGCTGGCCCGGAATGTGACGGGTGAGGTAAAGGAAACCATCAAGGACACGGAAATTTCCTTTTATGGCTTTTCCCAGCTCTCCGGGGAATTTGAGGACAGCTTGCAGGAGAATTTTTATCAGAAGAATGATTTTATCAATCTGAACGGGCTGACTACCAGGGTACTGGGGATCAATACGCTGAACGAGCGGCAAAAGCTGGCCAATGGGTATTTGGCCGACTTCACAAATGCGACAGATACAACAGATGAGGCGGAAAGCATTATCGAATTGGATTCTTTCCTGGATGACCATGGAATCGAATTTCTATATATTTTGGCTCCCAATAAATCCGCGTTTTACGCCGCAGAGTTTGCCCCCGGCTACAGCAGCACCGCTTATCAGGACATAGACGCCATGATTTCCGCCTTGGACGCCGCCGGGGTCAATAACATCGACATGGACGCCTGGTTTGAGGAAAACGGCTGGAGTATGGAGGACGTTTACTTTATCACCGACCACCACTGGATGCCCCAGGCCGGACTGGCTGCGGCCAGGGTGACAATGGAGCTTCTCTCTCAGCAGGGTCTGGCGGAGTATGACAGTACACTCTTGGAGGATGAGAGCTGGACAGTAACGGTGCTGGAGGACTGGTTCCTGGGCAGCCACGGAAAGCGGGTGGGAACTCTGTTTGTCGGAGTAGATGACCTCTCCGTATACACCCCAAACTTCGCTACAAACTATTCCTATTCAGGTCTTCCCGAAGGTTCAACGACCTGGCGCTACAGCGACAGTATCTTGAACCTGAGCTATATGGAAAATAAAAATTATTTCGGTTCCGACCCCCATTGTATTTATCTATATGGCGATTATCCCCTTCAGGTCGTTACAAATCCAGACGCCTGCAACGATATGCGGGTTCTGGTCGTCGGCGATTCCTTCCGCCGGGTGTGGGAATATTTCCTGACAACGCAGTTTTCTGAGATTTATACAATCGATCTGCGGCACTACACCGACGGAACCTTTGTCCAATATGTCGAGGAAATTCAGCCGGATATAGTCATCATGTGTACCAATTTGACCTCTAGCAGCTTGCTCTACACTTTCGGCACCGCCGAATACAAGGCTGCGCTGGCCCAGACACAGGCTGACGGGCTGTCCTTTATCGACCTGCCTGACGCGGCCCTGGCAGCCTCGGACAGCGCCAACAGCTTCACCGTCCTCTGCACTGATCTGACTCCTGGTCAGACCTATACCCTGACGGTGGACAGCACCGCCTATTCCGGCGGGGAGGACTTATACGTTCAGACCACTCTGCAAGATCTCTCCACCAACAAGGCCATATACAACCGCTACTTCGACGCCAACAGCGCGGAGACCCAGACCTGGATCTTCACCGTCCCGGAGGGCAGCGACACCTACGCCGTCTACTTCTACGCCGGAACCAAAGGCCACACCGCCAACGTCTCCGCCTCCCTCGAGGGCGTGCGACTGTATACGGGTATTTACGAACAGCCATAAATACACTCTTAAAAACGAACCAGGAGCCACAGCCAAAAGGCCATGGCTCCTGGTTCATTTTTTTGTAAAAGCCTCTCGGGCCGCAACCCCCTCATCCGCGACCCCGTCGCGGATGAATTTTTACACCTCCAGCGTCCCCTCGAACACCAGCACGGCGTTGCCGGAGAGGCGCACGGGTTCGTCGGTGTCGTTGACAATCCGGTCGCCGCCGGGCGGCTTGACGGTGATGTCCGCGACCTTTTCGCAATAGCCGTTTTCCACGGCAGCAACGGCGGCGGCGCAGGCGCCGGTGCCGCAGGCAAGGGTCTCCCCGTTGCCGCGCTCCCAGACCCGCATACGGAGGGTGGTCTTATTCACAACGCGGACAAACTCGGTGTTTATCCTGTCCGGGAAGCAGGGGGCGTGTTCAAAGTCCGGGCCAAGAGCGTCCAGATCCAAGCCGTCGATTCTGTCACAGAAGATGACGCAGTGGGGATTGCCCACAGACACCCCGGTAACAGGCCAGGTCTGGCCCGCCACCTCCAGGGGATAGTCGATGAGCCGTTCCGCCGGAAGCTTTGCGGGCAGGGCGACGGTGCGCAGGTCTGCCGAACCCATATCCACGGTGACGGAGGACACCCGCCCGTCCCGGATGAACAGGGATAGCTCCTTGATGCCGCTGGCGGTCTCGATGGTCATATGCTCCTTGGGCACGATGCCCTTGTCGTAAAGATATTTTCCCACACAGCGCAGGTTATTGCCCGCCAGACGGCCCTCACTGCCGTCACGGTTGAAGGAGCGCATTTTCGCGTCCGCCACCTGGGATTTCTCCATCAGCACGATGCCGTTGGCCCCGATGCCGTAATGGTCGGCGCACAATGTCACGCACATAGATTCCGGGCTTGTGACCTGCCCTTCAAAATTCTCAATGAAAATATAGTCGTTGCCGGAGCTTTCCATTTTGGCAAACGCCAGGGTCTGCCGCTTTGTCCGCATATGGTTGATGTCCACAAGCTCCGTATTATAGGGGTTGAAGCGGCTGGCGATGATGTCCGCCAAGGCCCCGGCGGTGTCCAGGGTGGTCAGGCAGGGGATGCCAAGCTGCATGGCCCGGCGGTGCAGGACGGTATAGTTGCCCATGGTGGCGTCCTTCACCGCGCCGGAATAGACGATATAGTTGATAGAACCGTTTTCCATCAGCGCGTCAAGCTCGGCGTTTTTCGTGGCGGTGGAGACCACGGTCACGTCGATGCCCAGCTGGGCGATGGCTTCCGCCGTCCCGGCGGTGGCATACAGGGTGATGCCTAGGTCGTTGAAGCGCTTGGCAATGCTGATAATTTCCTGGTAATCGTGGCTCTCTACGCTGAGCAGGATGCCCGTATGCTCCCCCGCGTCCAGAGCGGGCATATGCAGCCCCGCGGCGGACAGGCCCTTATACAGCGCCTCCGCCATGGTCTTTCCAAGGCCCAGCACCTCGCCGGTGGATTTCATTTCCGGGCCGAGGATGGAGTTTGCGTCTCCCAGCTTCTCAAAGGAGAACACCGGCACCTTTACGGCGCAGTAGGGCGGCGAGGGCCACAGGCCGGAGCCGTAGCCAAGCTCCGCCAGCGGCTGACCCAGCATGACCTTGGAGGCCAGATCTACCATGGGGACGTTCGTCACCTTGCTGATATACGGCACCGTCCGGGACGCCCGGGGGTTCACCTCTATGACATACAGCTCGTTGTCATAGATGAGGTACTGGATGTTCACGAGGCCCTTTGTTCCCAGGGCCAGGGCCAGCTTCTCCGAGCAGTCGCATATTTTCTGCAAAAACCGATCGGTCAGGTTATAGGGCGGATAGACGGCGATGGAGTCGCCGGAGTGGATACCGGCCCGCTCGATATGCTCCATGATACCGGGAATCAGCACGTCCTTGCCGTCGGAAATCACGTCCACCTCCAGCTCCACGCCGGGCATATACTTGTCCACCAGGACGGGGTTTTCAATCCCCCCCGCCAGGATGGCCCGCATATAGCGCTCCGTGTCCTCCCGGGAACGGGCGATGGTCATGTTCTGGCCGCCGATGACATAGCTGGGCCGCAGCAGAACGGGATAGCCCAGCGTCTCCGCCGCGTTTACGGCCTCCTCCAGGGAGTTGACCCCCATGCCCTTTGGCCGGGAGATACCGAAGGTCTCCAGCAGCGCGTCGAAGCGGCTCCTGTCCTCCGCGATGTCGATGCTCTCCGCGCTGGTGCCAAGAATCGGCACACCCTTCTGATCGAGGAACTGGGTCAGCTTGATGGCGGTCTGACCGCCGAAGGCCACCACCACCCCCACGGGCTGCTCCACCTGGATAATGTTATACACATCCTCCGGGGTCAGCGGCTCAAAATACAGGCGGTTGGCGGTGTCATAGTCCGTGGAGACGGTCTCCGGGTTGTTGTTCACAATGACCACGTCATAGCCCATCTCCCGCAACGTCCAGACGCAGTGAACGGAGCTGTAGTCAAACTCGATGCCCTGGCCGATGCGGATGGGGCCGGAGCCGAGCACCATCACCACCGGCTTGCCGGAGCGGGGGAAAGCCCGGCTCTCGCAGTCCGCGTCGCAGGTGGAATAGAAATAAGGCGTCTCCGCGTCGAACTCCGCGCCGCAGGTGTCCACCATCTTATAGGCAAAGGTCTGGCCCGGCAGATCCTGCCGCCCGGTGATACGGCGGAGGGCGTCGTCCGTATAGCCCATGCGCTTGGCCTCGTAATAGTCCTCGTCCGTCAGACCCTTTTCAATCCGCTGCTCGAACCGGGCCATTTTCTCCAGGGGATACAAAAACCAGCGGTCAATTTTGGTGATGTTGAATATGGTGTCCACATCCACGCCGGATTTCAGGGCCTCGAACACGGTGAACAGCCGCCGGTCGTCCTGGTCGTGGAGCCGCTCCAGCACCTGGCGGTCGTCCAGCGGCGGAGCGTTTAAGGTGTCCAGGCCGATCTCCGCGCCCCGGACGGCCTTCATCAGCGCCATCTCGAAAGAGGGGCCAATGGCCATGACCTCGCCGGTGGCCTTCATCTGGGTACCCAGGCGGCGGGAGGAGCCGTGGAATTTGTCGAAGGGCCACTTGGGGAACTTCGCCACGATGTAGTCCAGGGCTGGTTCAAAGCAGGCGCAGGTCTTGCCGGTAATGTCGTTTTTAATCTCATCCAGGGTATAGCCCAGAGCGATTTTCGTCGTGATCTTCGCGATGGGATAGCCCGTGGCCTTGGAGGCCAAGGCAGAGGAGCGGCTGACACGAGGGTTCACCTCGATGACCGCGTACTCAAAGCTGTCCGGGTTCAGGGCAAACTGGCAGTTGCACCCGCCGACAATACCGAGGGAGGAAATGATGTCCATAGACGAAGAGCGGAGCATTTGCAGCTCCCGGTCGGCCAGGGTCTGACAGGGGGCCACCACGATGGAATCTCCTGTATGGACGCCTACCGGGTCGAAATTTTCCATGGAGCAGACGGCAATCACATTTCCCACGCCGTCCCGCATGGTCTCAAACTCAATCTCCTTCCAGCCGGAGATGCACTTTTCCACCAAAATCTGGGTGATAGGGGACAGATCCAGCCCCGCCTGGGCAATGATTTTCAGCTGCGCCTCGTCCTGCGCGATGCCGCCGCCGGTGCCGCCCAGGGTGAACGCGGGCCGGACAATCACCGGGTAACCGATGTCCTCCGCCGCCTTCAGCGCATCCGGCAGGGTGGTGGCAATCTCCGAAGGGACGACAGGCTGGCCAATCTCCTCCATGGCATCCCGGAAAAGCTGGCGATCCTCCGCCTTGTCAATGCTCTCCGCCGAAGTGCCCAGCAGACGGACGCCGTGCTCGGCAAGCCAGCCGTCCTTGGACAGCTGCATGGCGATGGTCAGCCCTGTCTGCCCACCCAGTCCGGCCAGGAGGCTGTCCGGCTTTTCCTTTAAAATGATGCGCTTGACCGTGTCCGCTGTCAGCGGCTCCAGGTATATCTCGTCGGCCAGATGCTTGTCCGTCATGATGGTGGCGGGGTTGGAGTTTACCAGCACCACGTTCACCCCCGCGTCCTTCAGCACGCGGCAGGCCTGGGCGCCGGCATAGTCAAATTCCGCCGCCTGGCCTATCACGATGGGGCCGGAGCCAATCACCAATACTTTTTTTATTGAAGCGTCCTGCGGCATCAGTCCTGCCCTCCCATCATGGCGATAAATCTATCGAACAAAAACCGGGTGTCCAGCGGCCCGGAACGGGCCTCCGGGTGGAACTGGACGGAAAAGCACCGCTTGCCCGGATACTCCACGCCCTCGCAGGTGTGGTCGTTGGCGTTTTCAAATATCACCCGGCCCACGCCGGCCAGGCTCTCGCTGACCACGGCGTACCCGTGGTTCTGGCTGGTGATATAGGTTCTGTCTCCCGTCAGGTCACGGACAGGCTGGTTCACGCCCCGGTGGCCATATTTCATCTTCATCGTCTTTCCGCCCATGGCCAGCGCCAGAAGCTGATGGCCCAGGCAGATGCCGAAGATGGGGAGCTTGCCCACCAGCTTTTGAAGCTGCTGGATGCAGTAGACGTTCTCCGCCGGGTCGCCGGGGCCGTTCGTCAGCATTAGCCCGTCCGGCTGAAGGGCCAGAACTTCCTCCGCCGGGGTGTCCTGGGGCAGCACAGTCACCTGACAGCCGCGGGCCTGGAGCTGGGCGATAATGCTGCGCTTAGCCCCATAGTCCATCACCGCCACGCGGTATTTTTCCTCCCCCTGGGCGGAGAAGACCTGGGGCTGCTTGCAGCTCTCCGCCGCCACCACGCCGGTAACGGCGTACCGCCGGATGTCCTCCAAATCCTTGGGAATCTCCCGGCAGAGCTTGGCATTCATCACGCCCTGCTCCCGAATGAGCCGGGTAATATGGCGGGTGTCCACGCCCCACAGGCCGGGGACGCCCTGCTCCTTCAAATATGCGTCCAAATCTCCCTGACAGCGGAAGTTGGACGGTCCGTCGCACCACTGCCGCACCACATAGCCCTTCACGGCGCAGTGGCCCTCGAAGTCCTCCGGGATAACGCCGTAATTCCCAATCAGGGGATAGGTCTGCATGACGATCTGCCCGGCATAGCTCTCATCCGTCAGCGTCTCCAAATAGCCGCCCATGCCCGTGGTGAACACCAGCTCCCCCACAGACTCTATCTCGGCCCCAAAGGCCCGGCCTTCAAAGACCGTCCCGTCGGCCAATACCAGATATGCCCTTTCCATAGCCCCTCCTCTATACCATATATCTAAAATAAAAAATCTTCTTGAAGTTCACCCTTTATAATATCGTATATTTATTCAATTTTCAACTGGAGAATTTAATGAATCGGCGGCTTATTGAAAGAAGATATTGTATCACCGCCGTGA
>JAJBVW010000016.1 GCA_020866945.1 Oscillospiraceae bacterium | reverse complement strand
ATCAGCCATTGAACGAACTCCTTCACGCCTGGCAGCAGACGGTTGCCGTGATATATCACGCCGTCCATGTCGATGATGAAGCCTTCCTTTTTCCGTAATGTTTCCATAAATATGTATCCTCCTTTGCGTCCAAAAATTTTCTTTGTTCTGCTCTTCTTCTGCCTTATCATACCATATCCCGGCCCATGTTGTCCACTGGTGACGGACGGGCCGGGATAGAATTATTTATTGTATTGTCTGGCCTTTCTGTTTCTGCCGAGGCCGGAGAGCCACTGGAGAAGACGCTGTTTCCGGCGCTGGCGGCGCGGCTCCTCAGGCGGAGGAACGTCCAGTGGGTTCTGCATAAAGCGGAGCTGACAGCGGCGGGGCGGCTGGCTGGTCTTTACATGGTGATAAGCGCCGGAGCTGTCCATGACGCGGGCTTTTTCGTTGTCGGCCATCAGTTCATCCATGATGGCAAAGAGCTTCCGCCGCGTTGTCTCATCCTCCACCGGGCAAGCGATTTCTACCCGCCGCTCAGTGTTGCGGGTCATGAAATCCGCAGAGGAGATATACATAGAGGCTGTGGCCCTGTTCCAGCCGAAGCAATAGATACGGCTGTGCTCCAGATAACGGCCCACGATGGAAAAAACAGTGATGTTCTCCGTCAGTCCCGGCACGCCGGGGCGGAGACAGCAGATGCCCCGTATATTCATGACAATCTTCACCCCCGCCTGGGAGGCGGCGGCCAGCTTATCAATGAGCTTGCGGTCTGTCAGGGAATTGAGCTTCAAAAAGATATACCCTTCGCTGCCCTTGGCTATCTCTCCGTCTATCAGAGCCATGACCCGATCCCGAAGCTGGAAGGGGGAGGCCAGCAGCTTTTGGTACCGGCCCTTGAGATTTACGGTGGCAATATTCTGGAACAGCGCTGCCCCATCCGCGCCAATGACAGGGTCGGCAGTGATGAGAGACAGGTCAGTATAGAGCTTTGCAGTCTTTTCGTTGTAATTGCCGGTGCCCACCTGGGTGATGTATTGGAGCTGGCCCCGCTCCCGGCGTGTTATCTGGCAAATCTTAGAGTGTACCTTGATGCCCTCGGAGCCGTACAGCACGGTGCAGCCCGCCTCCTCCATCCGCTCAGCCCACTGGATGTTATTCTGTTCGTCGAACCTGGCCCGCAGCTCCATGACCACGGTCACGTCCTTGCCGGATTCCGCCGCCGCGCAGAGATATTCCACCAGCTTTGTCTTGGCGGCCAGGCGGTAAATAGTGATTTTGATGGAGCGGACGCAGGGGTCGCCCGCCGCTTCCCGGATAAGCTGCAAAAACGGCTCCATGCTGTCATAGGGATAAAACAGCAGTACGTCCCGCTTGAGTATCTGAGGAATGAGCCGTTCATTCTGACGCAGAGATACCGGCCATCTGGGGGTATAGGGCGGCTCGCAGAGCGCGGCGGCGCTCTCCGGAGGCAGCAGGTCGATGATGTTATATACATATCCGAGCTTTAGGGGCGCTTTGGAATGAAATACCTGGGCAGGGGAGAGGTTTAACTTCTGACAGAGAAAATCCTCCAGCGCAGGACAAGCGGCGCCTTGAATCTCCAGTCGAACGGGGGCCAGGCGGGTACGTTTTTTGACCACCTTTTTCATCAGCTGGCGGAAGTCCTCGTCCACGTCGTATGCCTCGTCCTCCGGCGCAATATCCGCGTTGCGGGTGACGGATATGACCGTCTTCTGCGTCACCTCAACAGCCTGAAATACCTGCCCGGCATATGCCAGCAGCACATCCTCCAGCAGAACATAGCGTATGCCCGGCCCTTCCAGCCGCAGGAAGGGCGGCAAGTCCTGTGGTACCGGGATGATGCCGAAGCTTGCGTGTCCATCCACCTTTAAGGCAAGGGCGATGTTCAGGCTCTTGTTCGGCAGGTGGGGGAATGGATGGTGCATATCAATGACCTGCGGTGACAGGAGAGGCAGAATGTCCTCCCGGAACCAGTGCTCCACCTGTTTGCGGGCCTTGCCTTCCAGCGCGTTCACATCCATGCGGCATATGTTGCAGGTGCGCAGCTGGCTTTCAAGCTGTGAGAATACCTTGTCCCGCTGGTGATACAGCGGCGGACACGCCCGAAAGATGGCTTCCAGCTGTTGTGCCGGGGTGTCTCCGCTCTTGTTGTCCACATGGGTCTGCTTTAAGAGCGTCATATCAGTCAGAGAACCCACTCGAGCCATGAAAAATTCGTCGAGGTTGTTGGTGAAAATCTCCACAAATTTCATCCGTTCCATCAGAGGAACGGTGGCATCCCGCGCCTCCTCCAGCACTCGCTGGTTAAAGCGAAGCCAGGACAGCTCCCGGTTTTGTGTATAGCGTGTATCTACCTCTGTATTCATTGCCTCTCCTCCCGGTGCAGAACCTTTTCCATGAGATACCCCTCCCGCACGCCGCAGCGGCTGACCTGGATGCGCTGGCAGTCATAGCGCCGCACAACGGTGCGCAGCTCGATGAGGCCGGGGAGAATGGTATGCAGACGGTCGGGGGCGGCGGAAAGCA
>JAJBVW010000099.1 GCA_020866945.1 Oscillospiraceae bacterium | reverse complement strand
CCTTCGGCTGGGCCTTCCCCCTGCCCCGCCGGCGGTTTCCGGCCAGGCCGCCGATTATCCGGGCGAGGCCGGCGAAGCCGGCGGGGGTGGGGAGGGCGTCGCCCAGGACGAGCACGCCGCCGAGGAGGGTGAATACCACCTCGCCGCATTGGGTGGCCTCGACCGCCGCGAGCTTGCGCTGGTCGCCCTTGACCAGGTCGGTCGCGTGGAAGAACAATATGGTCGCGACGACGCCGGAAAACAGCGCAACGGCGAGAGACTGCACCGTCTGGCCGCCGGTGGGCCAGCCCGCGTTGCAGTACGCGACGACGCAGGAGACCGCCCAGAAGGGGATGCTGCACAGCGTCATGCCGAACACGCGCTCGATGGCGTCCATCTCCGGCGGACACACGGCCATCATCTTGCGGTTTCCAAGCGGATACGCAAACGCCGCCACGAGGATGGGAATCAGGGCCGCGAGGCCGCTTCCGGCCCCGGCGGAGAGATTTTTCAGCTGGAGCAGCAGCACGCCCACGAGGATGAGGCAGCTCATGCCGAGGGTTTTCAGGGGAATTTTCTGCCCGAACAGCGGCGCGAGCAGCACGCCCGCCACGATGGTCAGCTGCCAGGAGGCTGCCGTGAGCCAGGATTCCCCGTATACCGACGCGAGTGTCAGCGGCAGATAAAACAGCCCGAAGCCGACCGTGCTCCACAAAATCCACTGCCACGGCTTTTCGCGGATGGCCGCCATCACCGGCCGCAGTCCACGGCCCGGAGACACCGCCACCAGCAGCCCCAGCATGGGCAGCATGAAAATATACCGCAGCCCCGCGCTCCACAGCCAATACCCCCCGCTGAGGTTCATGCTTCGGTTCAGCAGGAAGGTGAAGGCGAAAAAGAACGAGGCTAAGATGCCGTAGAACATAGCTTTCTTCATAAAAAATGACCTTCTATTTGGGGCGGCGGGTCTTTTGCCCGCGCCTATATCACAAACGAGGCCGCAGCCAAACGCTGCGGCCTCGCTGTGGTTATCTATGGGATTGCGTGGAAATTAATAGTAGCACAGCTCCCGGGCCGCTGCGTCGAGGGCGTCGCGGTCGTCGGGGTGGGCGATGGAGATGAGGGCCTTGGCGCGCTCGCGGACATCCATGCCGCGCAGGTTCACATAGCCGTACTCGGTGACGACGTACTGGACATAGTTGCGCTGGTGGGTGACGATGGCGCCGGGGGTGAGCTGGGCCTTGATTTTGGGCATACCCTTCTTGGTGCGGCTGGTGAAGGCCATGATGCCCTTGCCGTGCTCGGCGTAATAGGTGCCCAGGGTGAAGCAGAAGCCGCCGCCGGAGCCGGAATACTGGGTCGGGCCGATGCTCTCCGCGCAGATCTGGCCGGTCAGGTCGATTTCCACCAGGGTGTTGATGGAGACCATGTGATCCTGGCGGGCGATGTTGAAGGGATTGACTACCTCCGGGCCGGGCTTCATGACGCACTTGGGGTTGTCATGGAGATATTTATACAGCTCATGGGTGCCGTCCGCGAACACGCCCACGTGCAGCTCCTTGTCATAAGCCTTGTTCTTGCCGGTGATGACGCCCTTCTCGATAAGGTCAGCCATGGAGGTAGTGAACTGCTCGGTGTGCAGGCCGAGGTCGTTCTTGGTCAGCAGATAGCGGCCCACGGTGTCGGGGATGCCGCCGATGCCCATCTGGATGGTGTCGCCGTCGTCGATGAGGCCGGCCACGGTCTTGCCGATCTGGTCCTCCAGCTCGGTGGTCTGCATACCGCCGATGCAGTACTCCGGGGTGTCCACTTCATACAGCAGGGTGACGGCCTCCACCGGGATGGCCACGGAGCCGTTCATGTAGGTCAGGTTGGGGTTGACCTCCAGGATGATCTTCTTCTTCTGCTCGATGGCGTCCTTCACGGCGTAGTACTCGATGGTCTGGTTCATGCCGATGTACATATTGCCGTGCTCGTCCATGGGGGAGACCTGCGCGGTGAAGATGTTGCAGGGGCGGTGCATATTGACGCTGCGGTAGTAGTTCGGCAGGTCAACGGGGATGAACATCGCGTTGCGCATTTTGTGGGCCTTGCGGTAGCTGGGGCCATAGAAGTAGTTGGCGCAGTTGATGTGCCCGTCCATGCCCGGGGTGGTCAGGAAGGGATAGTCGCCGATGCGGCTCTTATACACGATGACGTTCTCCACGCGGGGAGCGATCTCGTGCAGGCGGCCAAAGAGGGTGGTCGGCTCGTTGTAGTTGTTGGAGCACCAGATAACGTCCCCGGACTGAATCAGATCCAGCGCCTGATCCACGGTGCCCTTCTTGGATTCGTAGATTTTTTTGTAATCTTCGTAGGTGTAGGCCATGGTTCACTCTCCATATGTAATATTTTTATTTGTTGACACTCCCCTTATTATACCAAACCGCACAGGTTTTGCAAGAGTGTGTTTTGCGGAAATGGGGGTCAGGCGCCGGAATTGAAGGCGACCAGCTTTTCCCAGTCGATGCTGCCGTCGTCCCGGCAGAACCTGTTGGAAAACTCCCGCACCAGTCTGTT
>JAJBVW010000089.1:12332-13628 GCA_020866945.1 Oscillospiraceae bacterium | reverse complement strand
CGGCACGGCACGGCACGGCACGGCACGGCACGGCATAATTGCGTCCTGGGACAGGGTCTGCCCTTTTTTGCGTAACAGAGCGTCTTCCGGCGGGAGAAACCCCGCGGGGAGGCGCTTTTTGCGCTTGGAAATTATTTTATAGGAGGTTTTAAAAGATGAAGCAGCGGAAAATGATAACCTGGCTTCTGGTTCTGACCATGGCGCTGTCTCTGTTCTCCGCCGCCGCGTTTGCGGACGAGCCGGAGGAGGGCGACAGCCCGGCTGCCGAGGAGGCAGCGGGGGAGACCCTGGAAGCGGAAGAAGCGGAAGAGGCGGAGGCCGAGGAGGAAGAAGCAGAGGAACCGGCGGAGCCTGCCGAATCGGAGGAACCGACGGTGACTGAGGAAGAGGCCATATCGGAGGAGCCGGCCCTTCTCCTGGGGTCTGCGGCCAACGAAGGCATTTTGCTTGCGTCGGATAATGGAACCAGCAATGTCGCTTACATTGGTGATCAGGGATACGAGGATCTTGCTGACGCGGTAGCAGATGCCAATGCTGCGACCGAGGCCGTCACCATTAAGCTGAATGATGACGTTTCCATTACTTCGAGCCTGACCATAAGCAACACAAGCGCCGCGATTACGCTGGATTTGAACGGACACAGCATCACGTGCAGCGATAGCAGCTCCAACGTACTGAAGGTAAGTTCCGGCGCGACCCTGACTGTGACGGACGGCGGTTCAGGAGAGGGCGTTATTAGCGGAACCAAAGGAATTGAAAGCGATGGAACGCTGTATTTTACGGGCGGGACGATTTCCGCGACCTCAACGGGAATATATAACGTCAGCGGCACGTTAAATGTCAGCGGCGGGACTGTTTCTGTCACGGGCGGTACCACTGGTGAAGTTTATGCTGTTAGAAGCAGCGGAGGAACCGTTTCTGTCTCCGACGGTACGATTTCCGCCACAGGCGGCGCCACAAGCTACGGAATTTATCTCAGCGGCACCACAGAGGTGACAGTCAGTGGCGGCACCATCAGCGGTGAAACCTGCGGAATCTTCGGTATGCGTAACGAAAGTGTGCATACGCTGACGATTAGCGGAGGAACCATTACTGGCGTGAACGATGATGCCGTGTATTTACATAGAGGCAATTTTACCATGACTGGAGGAACCATTACCGCTGGGCCTGGCACCGGCGCCTATGGCGTGTATGTGGTTAAAGGTTCGATAACAATCACGGGTGGCGAGATTACTAGCACAGCCTCAATCGGTGTCAGCCTGACTGGGGGCAGCTTTTCCATGTCCGGGGGCAGCG
>JAJBVW010000089.1:10204-12322 GCA_020866945.1 Oscillospiraceae bacterium | reverse complement strand
AATTTAAGCAGCTATCAAACTGACCTCACAGCGAAGATTACCGGCGGAACAATAACGGGCGGCACTTCTGGCTTATACGCGCAGGCTGAAGCATCATATGCGTTAAACCTGACCATTAACGATGAGGATGCCGAAACTGTCATCAGCGGTACTACAGCGGGGCTTGTGATTGCCAAAGGTGCGGTGGCCGCAGTGAACGGCGGAACGATTTCCGGCGGGACTGGAATACGTGTTGCTGAAAGCACAACTGCTTCACCAACGAAGTTGATTGTTGATGGTGAGGTGACAGTGAGTGCTACAAGTAAGGCTGTTCGCGGTACAGACGCTTATGGTCAAGACCAAAATACAAATACTGCTGGCATGGAAATCACCATCTCAAATGGAACTTACAGCACCCAGGTCCCGTCTGGCTATCTGGCTGCGGATGTCACCCAAATCGGCTATACAAAAAATGATGAGACGGTCTATTACGTAGATAGCTCTACAGATCAGGCAGAACGCGTTGCGGAACTGATTGAAAAAGCCGGAGCGGGCGAAACTGTTGAGATTACAGTGACAGACGGCGACCTTACGCTGACAAACATCGGCTCCACTGTGGCGGATGTGCATATTACCAACGAATCCTCCGGGACAGTGAGTGTGAACAACACGGCATTGGGCAATGAGACAGTTTCATTCCATGTGCTGACGAAAACGAAGGCGGAGGATGCGACCTGCACGGAGGACGGCAATATAGAGTATTGGACTTGCTCGGTCTGCGGAAAATATTTCAGCGACGCAGATGGCACAACTGAAATAACAGACCCAAGCAGTCTCACCCTCTCCGCTTCGGGCCACAGCTATGGCGACCCGGTATTTACCTGGGCGGAGGATTACAGCACGGCCACCGCCGCGTTCACCTGTGACGAAGGGGATGACACCGTGACGGAGAACTGCACGGTGACGAGCAAGACCACCACCGCCGCCACCTGCACGACAGCCGGGGAGATAGTCTACACGGCCAGCGTTACCTTTGAGGGGCAGACCTACACGGAGGCGCAGACTGTTGCTGTTCCTGCCGCCGGGCACGACTGGGAGACGGAGTATACCTTGGACAAGGCGGCCACCTGCACCACCGAGGTCAGCCAGTCCATCCACTGCAAGAATTGCGACGAGGTGAAGGACAGCCATGTCATCCCCGCCACGGGCCACAGCTATGGCGAGGCGGTGTTCACCTGGGCGGAGGACGGAAAATCCGCCGTGGTGGGCTTCACCTGCGAGACCTGCGGCGACATTCAGTCGGTAATAGCCGCGATAACGTCCGAGGTCAAGACCGCCGCGACGGAGACCGAGGCGGGGGTGACGGTCTATACCGCCACCGTCACCTTTAACGGCGTGGAGTACACGGCCACGAAGGAGCTGGCGGACATCCCGGCCACCGGCACGTCAGCGGATACGACGCCCACCGCAAGCCCCGCTAACAAGGCCCCGACCACCGGCGACGAGTCCAGCCCGATCCTCTGGGCGCTTCTGCTAACAGTATGCGCCGCCGCCCTTTGCGGAGCGCTGACCCTGTCCCGGAAAGGGAAGGAAAAATAAAAGGTACAAAAAAGATATACCAGCCGGTTAACGGTTGGTATATCTTTTTGCTTGATTTAAGGGTATCCTTTGGCAGAAGCATAAAAACGTGATACAATAAAAGCGTCCGGCCGGGGGTCGGAAATTGAGGAATCGAGGTGCGCGGGGCATGAACACAGACGAGCGGCTGTCAAAGCAGATAGATTTTATCCTGGAACTGGACAAGGAGAAAAATATTTTTCGTCAGACCCATCTGTCCGGCCAGGGCCGGAACGAGAACGACGCGGAGCACGCCTGGCACATGGCAGTGATGGCCTATGTGCTGCGGGAGTACGCAAATGAGCCGGTGGATATTGGCCGGGTCATGCTGATGTGTCTTATCCATGACGTCGTGGAGATTGACGCGGGGGACACCTATGCCTATGACGCTGCGGGACTTGCCACGCAGCAGGCGCGGGAGGCCGCGGCGAAGGAGCGCATTTATGGCCTGCTGCCGGAGGATATGGGGGCGGAGCTTGCGGCGGTGTTCGATGAGTTTGAGGCGGACGAGAACCCGGAGGC
>JAJBVW010000089.1:4940-10194 GCA_020866945.1 Oscillospiraceae bacterium | reverse complement strand
CGCACAGGTCTATGGCCGCCAGGAGAGAACAAAGGCCGGTTCGCAAAGGCTTTACGACGTCACCTGTCATATTCTTCAGGAAAACATTGAGAAAGGGAACATCAAGCCCTGATTTTAAATAATAAACCGCGCCGGAGGAAGTGTCCGGCGCGGTTTGTAATTTCAATTAAAATTAGAAGCTTGGCCCGCCCATGCCGCCGGGGCCGCCCATGCCGAAGCCGCCAGAGGAGTTTATCACGGCGGAGCTGGTGAAGTCCAGGGTGGTGGATTCTGTGCCGTAGGTCACGGTGTACACATTCCCCACGGTCATGTCCGGGTGGGAGATGATAAGGCAGGAGAAGGTGTCCTCCATCACGGCGGAGGCGATAATGCTGCCGTCCTCGTCCAGAATGATCACTTCCGTTCCGGCAGCCTGGGTGTTCGTCGCCAAAACAGCGCAGCATTGCGTGGAGCTGGTGGAAAGGCTCTCCTGCATCATGGAGGAGCCTCCGGCAATGACCACGCCGCCAGTGATAACAAACTCGCCGCCGCCATAGTCGATGGCTCCCTCCTGGGTGCTGCCGTCGGTGGAGATGATGAGCGTGCCGCCGTCGATATACACGCTGCCGTTGGAATCCAGGCCGTCGCCCACGTTGCTCATGCTGCCGGTTACGACAAGGTGAACGCTGCCTCCCGTCTGCCGGTAATAGGTAATGCTAGAGCCGCTGATGGAGTCGGTGGAGCTGTCCTCTGTTTCGCCGCTTGCCTCGCCGGATGCGCCGCCGAAGCCGCCCATGCCCATGGTCTCCGGGCCGTTGGCGTTGATGCCGTCGTTGACCGAGCGGAGGTCTATGTCGCCGCCGTGTATCTCGATGGCATAAGCCTCCAAACCCTCAAAGCAGTCGGTGACGGTAATTGTTCCGTCGTTTATCACCAGCATATCATCCGCATGAATGGCGTCGTCGCTGGAGCATATGGTGATGTTGCCGCCGTCGATAGTGCAAAGCCCGGCGCAGTGGATGCTGTCGTCAGAGGTGTTCAGGTCGAATGTGCCTCCGGAAATGGCAATGTCTCCATCGCTTTTCAGGCCCTTGGCGCTGGTGTCGGAGGTGGTCTCCGTTTCGCCGCTGGCCTCGCCAGACGCACCGCCCATGCTGCCGCCCATGCCGAAGCTCTCTCCGGCGTGGCTGCTGGCGTCTCCGCCGCCGCCCCCGGCGTCGATGACGACAGAACCGGCGCTGACGGTTACGTTCGCGCCCCGGATGCCGTCGTCTGTGGAGAGAATGGAAACGTCCCCGCCGGTGACGGTAATCGTCCCTTCGCTGTCCATGCCGCGCTCTCCGGCGCTGATGGAAATATTGCCGCCGGCCAGAAGAATATCTCCCGACGCCAGCCGTCCGGCCTGGGCGCACAGGCCGTCTCCGCCGCACTGCACGGTTATATTTCCGCCGGAAACGGTCAGCAGGCCGGAGGATTTCAGACCATGGTTTGCCGCCGTGACAGTCACCTGGCCGCTGGAAACGGTGAGAGCCGCTTTGCACTGGATGCCGTTGTTGGCTCCGGCGGTGACGGTCAGGCTGCCGCTCCCGGCAATGGTCAGAGCGCCCTTGGAATACAGGGCGGCGGAGGCGGCGCTGTTTGCTGCCGATGCCCCGTCGGAGAGGGTGTTTTCCGTCCCTGCCTCCAGGGTCAGCAGAACGTCCTCATCGGATTGAATTTCTATGGCGCAGTCTCCCGCCTGGGCGGCGGTGACGCTGGCCCCGGCCATTATCAGCTCCACCGGGCCGTCCGCATCTACGACCACCTGCCCTGTCAGGGAACCGGTGAGCCGGTATGTCCCGGCGCTCTCGATGGTCACGACGCCGTTTGCGCAGGAGACGCCCACCGGCACGCTGGCTGTGGTTCCGTTCAGCACGATCTCGTCCTCAGAGACGGCGAGGCTTTGCGCGGACAGGACAGCGGCTTCGGCGGTATCCTGCACCGCTGGGGCCTCCGTGACGGCAGCCTCCGCTGATGCGGCATTCTCCCGGGCGCAGCCGCACAGCAGAGCCACTGCGAGCGTCAAGGGGAGAAGGGGGAGAAGATAATGTTTTTTCATTGGAATTGTCCTCGCTTCTTTGAATAACAATTTATAATATAATGCCTCATTTTTGTCATGTCAATGAAATTGCTTAAAATTAGGTATTGTTTTTTTCAGGAAGTCTGCTATAATGAGCGTATGTCATTTTTTTGTCATCATATAAATGACTGAAAGTTTGAAAGGAGAAACTACAACATGAAAAGCTGCAAAATCTTAGCGCTGGTTCTGGCTTTATGTATGCTGATGAGCGTGAGTGCCTTCGCCTCCAGCGATATGCCGGACACCTCCATGGGAGGCAGTGCCACCAGCGCCCCGCCGGACAACTCCACCAAGGCGGTTGATGTCCTGGGTACCCGCGCCGCCCTGTACATCGAGTATGGGGAGGAGGGCTACACCGTCAGCCAGAACGTCACCGATTCCTACGAGGTAGAGTATCAGGAGGAGGTCGCCACCCCTGAGGTGGGCGAGACCTACACCCTGGGCGGCATCTACATCTACTGCGGCGCGGAGGATTGGGACGAGGAAGAGGCTGTCGGCAACAGCGGCGTTGTAATCAACCAGCTCACCGATGAGACCACCCCGGTGGTTCTCGGCGGCGAGGAGGACTATTACGAGGCCCCCGACGGAGAGAGCTATAACTCCGTTATCGTCATGGAGATTGACGAGGACGAGGAGCTGGCCAGCGGCGCTACGGAGACCGCCCCCGGCGTGGCTCTGGCCTTCAACGGCTCCGCCATCGAGCTGAAGAATGTCTATGTGGAGTCCAACGGCACCGGGCGTCCCAGCGTTCACATCCCCTCCACCACCCGTGACTCCAACGCCACCCAGCTTCCCGACCTGATTTGCGTGGACAGCATGTTTGTGAACCACTCCACCCGCGCCCTGCTTCTGATGGGCGGCGACGTGTGGTTCCTCAATTCCACCGTCCTGACAAACTCCTGGGGCGGCCTGAGCTATGACAACACCTCCACCACTATGTATGTGGTCAACTCCGATGTAGAGAACATCGGCAGCGGCGGCTATGCTATCTATGACGCTGCGGGCTGCACCGCCTTTGTGTATGGCAGCCGCGTTGTGGCCGGCAACACCGGCATCACCGTCTGCCGGACGGCTGTTCTGACCGTGGACTCCCTGGAGAACGCGGACGAGACCGCCACCGATCCCTATGACGGCGAGGCCGACCTGATGGAGGCTTCCGCCACTGCGGACGGCACCACCGAGCTGATTGCCCATGACTACGCCATCAAGATTCACGCGGATATGGCCGGGGCCGATTCCGTGGCCGAGGCGTATCTGTATAACTCCTACATCTCCACCCTGGACGAGGATGTTCAGTTTGCCGACGGCACCACCTATGAGGACTGGGCCGATAGCGAGAGTACCGGCATCGACGGCCTGATCAGTGAGTATCAGAGCGGCGCGCTGGTGTTCATCGCCAGCCACAACGGCAAGGTGGTTATTGACAACTGCGAGCTTGCCAGCCGCACCGGCATTCTGGTTCACTCCATGTTCACCTACGACTCCATGGCCTCCGGCATCTATCCTGTGGACGGCACCGAGTATGTGGGCGATGAGGTCGTTCTGGCGAACCTGACCGCCGAGGGCGACATCCTCCACGAGGACTATATGCGGAAGATGGTTCTGTCCCTGGAGAACGCTGACCTGACCGGCGCTGTGGTGGGCACTACCTTGGCTGCCTGGAACGCCTATTGGACAGAGGTCGCCGAGGCCCTGCCTGAGGACGAGCTGGAGGAGGCCACCGATGAGCTGACCGCCATGGAGGCCACCCTGAAAAACGCCATCTACAACGATACCTATGAGACGGTTTGGGGCGTTCGCATGAGCATGGACGCGGATTCTGTCTGGACTGTTACCTGCGACTCCAACCTCTACAGCTTCACGCTGGAGGAGGGCGCTGTGGTGCAGGCCCCCGAGGGCAAGAGCCTTGCCATCTATGTGGACTGCGGCATGAGCAACGACGCGCTGACCTACGACATCACCACCGGCACCCAGATCGACGCCTTTGAGGCGGGTGTGGAATACACTGGCGTTGTGATCCTGGTCGAGGACGGCGCTGACGAGGCTGCCGCCGAGGGCGAGGGCGCGCTGACCGTTTCCGTCAGCGACCTGCTGACCGCCATCGGCGCGGAGGTCTCCTATGACGCCGAGACCGGCACCCTGACCATCGTGGATCCCACCGGCCTTGTGGCCGCCCTGCTGGGGGATGTTATCCAGTAAAACTTCGATAAAACCCTGAAACAGAAAACCTAAACGAAAGTGCAGCGTCCTGCTCCCGAATGGGAGCGGGACGCTCAGTTTGTTAAAAAAGGATATACACTCGGCTAAGAATCTGGTAAAATAGAGGTATAGTAGAAAAGAGTGTAATCGTTTCAAAAAAAATAGTACCACGGGAGAAGAAAAATGCAGAAGCTATCGCAGCGCACGTCGGAGTTTACTGATTCGGTCATACGGCGTATGACGCGCATATCCAATCAATATAGAGCGGTGAATTTGTCTCAGGGATTCCCGGATTTTGACCCGCCGAAGGCGATTTTGGATCGGCTGGCGGAGGTGAGCTGGGAGGATTTTCACCAGTATTCTACTACCTGGGGGGCACAGAATCTGCGGGAGGCTCTGGCGGAAAAACAGTCCCGCTATATGGGCCTGCCCATCGACCCAAACGAGAATATCGTCGTCACCTGCGGCAGCACGGAGGCCATGATGGCCGCTATGATGTCTGTGGCAAACCCGGGGGACAAGGTTATTATATTTTCCCCCTTCTATGAAAATTATGGAGCGGATACCATTCTGTCCGGGGCGGAGCCTATCTATGTGCCCCTGACGCCCCCGGATTTCGGCTTTGACCCGGAGGTGTTGGAGGATGCTTTCCGCCAGAGGCCAAAGGCTCTGGTGCTGTGTAACCCATCCAATCCCAGCGGCAAGGTGTTCACCCGTCAGGAGTTGGATCTTATTGCCAGCCTTGCGGCGAAGTATGACGCCTATGTTATTACGGACGAGGTGTATGAGCATATTGTCTATGAACCATATGAGCACATTTATTTTGCCTCTCTGCCGGGAATGTGGGAGCGAACCATCTCATGCTCAAGTCTATCCAAGACCTTCTCGATTACCGGCTGGCGGCTGGGCTATACTATTGCCCCGCCGGAAATTACAGAGCGCATTAAGAAGGGGCGT
>JAJBVW010000089.1:0-4930 GCA_020866945.1 Oscillospiraceae bacterium | reverse complement strand
CCCCCGGCCCCCCCCCCCCCGGCGCGCCGCCGCCGCCCCCCCCGCGATAAAATCGGCACCCTCCTTCCTCCGACCAGAAAATTCCGCCGGGCCAATACTATTGCCCCGCCGGAAATTACAGATCGCATCAAGAAGGTACACGATTTTCTCACGGTAGGCGCGGCGGCTCCACTCCAGGAAGCAGTAATACCAGGACTTAAATTCGGCCCGGAATATTACGAACAGCTCCAGCGGGACTATACTCACCGCCGGGATCTTTTTTTGGATGGTCTGGATCGCATCGGTCTGGGGCATACCTTCCCCCAGGGAGCCTATTACATTCTGCTGGACATCGGTGAGTTTGGTTATGACAGCGACCTGGAATTTTGCGAGACGCTTGCCCGGGATGTGGGCGTGGGGGCTGTTCCCGGTTCCAGCTTCTTCCGGGAGCCGGTAAATCACCTCATTCGCCTCCATTTCGCCAAAAAGGACGAGACCCTGTATGAATCCCTGAACCGATTGGAGAGCATTTATAAGAAAATACCAAAGCGATAACAAAAGAACCTCTGATTGTCCGGTCAGAGGTTCTTTCATTTATTTTGAGTTTACCGCGGCAGGGTATAATAATCCTATATATCGCTGAATGCGATGGTCAGGCTGTCGATGCCAAGCACAATGAGATAGAAGGCCATCACAAAGCCCACGGTATTCACGGACAGGACGGGGTTAAAGAGCATAACAAAGCCAAGCACCAGGCCGATGATGTTCAGTACCAGGGTCAGATAATAGTTTGCCATGCCGGTTCGTATCCGGATGATGTCAAGGTGGGACAGCTTGGAGAGGCAGTGGGTGATGAACCACAGGGGGAACATGATGGCGATGAGTGTTGTGCCCGCACCAGGGTGGAACACGAGCAAAACGCCGGCCAGAAGCTCCAATATGCCTGTCACCAGGGACACAGCGGGGCCGAAGCCGGTGCGGCGCTCCATTTTGACATAGAAGGCAATGTCTGAAGCACCGGTGACGACGGCAATGATGCCATACAGCACCACTGCGCCGGTGATGGTCTTGTTCGGGCGAAACAGGGTGAACAGGCCCAGCGCGATCAGCACTATGCCCACGATAAGCTCAAGCCAGCCGAGGCTGGATCTTCTTCTCATGACATATCCCTCCAAATATAAATGACAGCCAGACGCCATAGGTGGTCAGAGCCATACTATTTTTGTATATCATAGCAATTTGCGTGGAAAAGCGAAACTATCAAAGGCCAACTTGTGTATGGACGAATGGGAAAGACTGTAAAAAATATAAACGTCACGTTTATTTTGTCTATACAAAATGCAGAACATGAAAGTAGCTGCCTCAGTCGGTCTTTGGTATAACATAGGAAAGAGATTAAAAAAGCGGGAGGAGCCAATCCTATGAACGAAGTTAAAACGCCCAAGCGGCCGTTATTGTTTTATTATTGTATCGTTATCCTGGTGCTGCTGCTGTTCAATGCCCTGATAGCGCCTTATCTCACGTCGGCCCAGGTGACGGAGGTGGATTACGGCACCTTTATGTCCATGACGGAAAATCAGGAGATTGCCGAGGTTGAGATAACGGACAGCGAGATCGTGTTCTCCGACCAGGACGGCAATTTGTATGAGACCGGCCTGATGGAAAGCGACACAGGGCTGGTGGAGAGACTGTATGCCTCCGGGGCCAGCTTCTCCAGCGAAATCGTGGAGGAGACCAGTCCTCTTCTGTCGATTCTGCTGTACTGGGTGCTGCCAATCGTGCTGTTCATTGCCCTGGGGCAGTTCATGAGCAAAAAGCTCATGGACAGGGCCGGCGGAAGCAATTCCATGATGTTCGGCATGGGAAAGAGCAATGCAAAGGTCTATGTGAAATCCTCCGAGGGCATCAAATTTACTGATGTGGCCGGGGAGGACGAGGCCAAGGAGAACCTGGCGGAAATTGTGGATTATCTCCACACCCCGGATAAATATACGGAGATAGGCGCATCCATGCCGAAGGGCATCTTGCTGGTAGGCCCTCCGGGAACGGGCAAAACCATGCTTGCAAAGGCTGTGGCTGGTGAGTCCAACGTGCCGTTTTTCTCCATGTCCGGCTCGGAATTTGTAGAGATGTTTGTGGGCATGGGGGCGTCCAAGGTGCGCGACCTGTTCAAGCAGGCCAAGGAAAAGGCCCCCTGCATTGTGTTTATTGACGAGATAGACGCCATCGGCAAAAAGCGGGACGGCAGCCTTGGGGGGAACGACGAACGGGAACAGACCCTGAACCAGCTTCTGACAGAAATGGATGGCTTTGAGGACAACAGCGGCGTCATCATTCTGGCAGCTACCAACAGGCCGGAATCCCTTGACCCGGCGCTGACTCGGCCGGGCCGTTTCGACCGGCGGGTGCCGGTGGAACTGCCCGATTTGCAGGGGCGGGAGGATATTCTGAAGGTTCACGCCAAAAAGATTAAACTGGCGGAGGACGTGGATTTCTCCCGCATTGCCCGCATGGCTTCCGGCGCGTCCGGAGCGGAGCTTGCGAATATTGTGAACGAGGCGGCGCTGCGGGCCGTGCGGGATGGGCGAGGCTTTGTTACCCAGGCGGACATGGAGGAGAGCATTGAGGTGGTCATTGCCGGGTACCAGAAGAAAAATGCCATCCTGACCGACCAGGAAAAGCATATTGTTGCCTATCACGAGATAGGTCACGCCCTGGTGGCTGCTATGCAGACAAATTCCGCCCCGGTACAGAAAATCACCATCGTACCCCGTACCTCCGGCGCGTTAGGTTATACCATGCAGGTGGAGGAGGGCAACCACTACCTGATGAATAAGGAAGAAATTGAAAACAAAATTTGCACACTGACCGGGGGCCGCGCGGCGGAGGAGGTGGCCTTTGGCTCCGTGACCACGGGGGCTTCCAATGACATCGAGCAGGCTACGAAGCTGTCTCGCGCCATGATAACCCGTTACGGCATGAGCGAGGACTTCGACATGGTGGCTATGGAGACTGTGACCAATCAATATCTAGGTGGAGATACCTCCCCGGCCTGTTCCGCCGAGACCCAGGCCGAGATAGACCGGCAGGTGGTGGCATTGGTGAAAAAGCAGCATCAGAAGGCGGTTTCCATCCTGAGCGAAAATCGCACTAAGCTGGACGAGTTGGCAGCCTATCTCTATCAGAAGGAGACCATCACCGGCGAGGAGTTCATGACGATTCTAAAGGGTCAGCGTCCCGCGCTTAGTGATTTAAAAACCAATCCATAGCACCGCTCCCCAGGGCCTTACGACTCTGGGGAGCGTTTTTCTTGTTACTTCGTTGCGATCTGCTCCTTCCGCTGAAGGGTCAGATTATCCGCAATCATGGCGATAAATTCGCTGTTCGTGGGTTTACCTTTTATGTTTGAAACAGTGTAGCCGAAGAATTTTTGAAGCGTCTCGATGTCGCCCCTGTCCCATGCTACCTCTATGGCGTGGCGGATGGCCCGCTCCACCCGGCTGGGCGTGGTGCCGAATTTCTTCGCCACGGCGGGATAGAGAACCTTCGTCACGGCGTTGATGGAGTCCATGTCGTTCACGGTCAGGATGATGGCCTCCCGCAGATACTGGTATCCCTTGATGTGGGCGGGAACGCCAATCTCATGGATGATTTCTGTCACCACGGATTCCAGGCTTGGCGTTTTGGGGACGGACGGCATGGCGATTCCCGCGGAGGTGGGGGCGGGAATCTGGTCGCGAATGGCTGCTGTCTGGCGGATGCGGGCCAAAAGTGCCTGAATATCGCAGGGCTTCGGCATGAAGTAATGCGCGCCCAGCCCCGCGCAGGAGGCAATCACCCGGTCATTATAAAAGCTGGAAAGAACGATGGCGGCGGGGGTATCCTCCCACTGAGAAAGTGTGGTCAGCAGGCCCAGCCCGTCCAGCCGGGGCAGCACCAACTCCGTTATCAGCACGTCCGGATGCCGGGTCTCGATAATGTGTAAGGCCTCCACGCCGTCTTCGACAGAGCCGATAAGCTCCATGTCCTCTTCGGCGGCGATGACATCCTGCAGCATATTTCGGAAATCCTCGCCGGAGTCGGCAAGCAGAATTCTTATTGTGGTTTCCATAAGTTCTCCTCCGTAATTATATTCCGTGCCGGCATAATCTTTCTCTCGCACAACACCGTAAGCATCAGCTTTTACAATGTATCACATCTAATCGGTCATTGCAACAAAAAACGGTGAAAACGGAACAATTTTTTGTTGACATAAATTTACGCCTTTCGACAAAATGTGACATGGAGGCGGTCGGAAAGTCCGAAAATCAAAGGAAACATGGAGAAGAACGATTTCCTGCTTTTGTGGTATTTATTCTACTGTTCTCGATTTCTGCGCCTTGTACGGTTCAAATGCTGCTCGAAATAGCCCTTGTTGAGAAATTCTGCCAAAGCGTACTGTTCCAAAACGGGCACTGAGCAGGAATACATACCCGCCCACTGGTTGTATACCGGCAGCAGGGCAGGAGGGAGAATCATATACCCCATGCGCATGGAGGGGGCCAGGCTCTTGGAAAAGGTATTCAGGTAAATGACAGAGCCGCTTTTATCCATGGAATACAAGGATTCCAGCGGCTTGCCGGGCATGAAAAATTCGCTGTCGAAGTCGTCCTCAACAATATAACGCTCCGGCTGAACAGCCCATTGAATGTATTCATATCGTTTGGCGGCGGGGGCGGTGACGCCGGAGGGATAGCTGTGGAAGGGCGTAACGTGAAGCACCTGCGCTTTTGACATGGTCAGGGCCGCGCTGATGATGCCCTCCGCCCCCATGGGCAGCTGCTCCACCTGCGCCCCGGCCCCCTGATAGACGGCCTGTATCTGTCCGTCGGACGGCGCCTCGGGGCCGTATATCCTGTCGCTGCCAAGCAGACGAACCACAGTCTCGTATAGTTGATCAGATCCGGAGCAG
>JAJBVW010000190.1 GCA_020866945.1 Oscillospiraceae bacterium | reverse complement strand
ACCCTGTTTTTGGGCAAATTGCCTCTTGACAAAGGTCATTACATATCAGGCAAGATAGGTGATGCGGGTCTCCAAAATTTCCAGTCCGGCCTCGTTTACCTTCTCCTGAATCTCCTGGCGGATGCGGTTTGCCACCACCTCGCTGGAACCCCGCAGACTGCCGTCGTCCGCCATGCCGTCCCCGGTGGTGTCCACGTTGGGGGACACGTCATAGGGGTACATCCGCACCACGTTCCGCAGCGCGCTGTCGCACTGGAGGGACAGGTATTCCTTGTAGTTGTCCACGGCGAAAACGGCCTTGGCCGTGTCCGTCACCCGCCAGATGACGGCAATGCCGATTTCCACAGGGTTGCCCAGGCAGTCGTTTATCTTCTGCTTGGCGTTATTCAGGGTCATCATTTTCAGGGACAGCTTTTTGCCCGTTTCCATATCCAGGGACACATTCAGGCTGTCTGCCGATATAAGCACAGGCGACTTGCGGCCTCCGTCCACGTCCCCGGACTGGTTCAGCTTGGTCTTGGCGGCGGGGTTCACCCCGGTGCAGAAGGGGTTTACCCAGTAAAAGCCCGCGCCCTTCAGCGTGCCGAGATAGTTGCCGAACAGGGTCAGCACCAGGGCCTCCTGGGGCTTGAGGGTTTTTAGTCCGCACAAAAGAATCCAGCCCAGGCACATCCAGACGATGCTGACAATCAGCAGAAAGGTGCCTAAAACGCCGGACATAAACGCGCCCAGAACGCACAGGCCGATGGCTGCGATATAGGACAGAATCACCCCGATGAGCACAGGCATTCCTTTTTTGGGATTATCAAGCAGGATTTCTTGGATTTCAGCTTTTTCCATGTGAGTGGCCCTCCTATATTTTTGATATTAAAATCATATCACATTAATATCCTTTATCCTTGCCGTCAAGGCCCTTACAGTCAGACAGTCAGAGTGTCATTGATAAATAAGCGATAACAAAACGGAAGCGGCATCACGCGATGTCGCTTCCGATGAAATCAGTATGGGACTCACCGCACGAACATGGTGAGCAGCTTCATTTTGAGCTTGTTGAAGGGGAAATACCGCACGGGCAGGTCGATTTTCTTCCGTTCCAGCACAGGGCGGTAGTGGGTAAAGGTGTCAAAGCTGGCTTTGCCGTGATAGGCCCCTGTCCCGGACTGGCCCACGCCGCCGAAGGGGACGGTGCTGCTGGCGGCCTGGAGCAGGCAGTCGTTTATAAACACAGCCCCGGAGGAGCAGGCGTCCGCCATGCGTTTCGCGATGGATTCATCCTCTGTAAAGACATACAGGGCCAGGGGCTTGCCCTTGTCGTGGATATAGCTGACGCACCAGTTCAGGTCTGTCCAGGTCAGCACAGGCAGCACCGGGCCAAAGACCTCCCGCTCCATGACGGGGCCGTTGGGGTCAACGTCCACCAGCAGGGCGGGGGGGATCATCCGAAGCTCCGGGTCAGCGTCTCCGCTGACGGGGGCGTTGCCGCTCTCCACCAGCCCAAGAAGCCGCTGAAAGTGGTGGTCGTTCACGATGCTGACCATGCTGCTCATGTCCCCTTTGGGGAAGAATTTTGCCACGGCCTTTCGGTATTCCTCCACAAATTCATCCCGGATGCTCTCGTGTATCAGCACATAGTCCGGGGCCACGCAGGTCTGGCCCGCGTTCAGGCATTTTGCGTAGGCGATGCGCTTGGCGGCCAGCTTCAGGTCGGCGGTGGGGTCGATAATCGTTGGGTTTTTGCCCCCAAGCTCCAGGGTGAAGGGAATGAGATTTTCCGCCGCAGCCCGCATGACAGCCTGGCCTCCCGCCTGGGAGCCGGTGAAGAAGATATAATCCCACTCCTGCTCCAAAAGACCCTGGCACTGGTCATGGGTGCCGGTTATAACGGAGACCTGTTCCGGCGGGAATACGCTGGCCAGAAGCTCCGCCAGCACGGCGCTTGTGTGGGGCGTTTGGCCGGAGGGCTTCAGCACCACGCAGTTTCCGGCGGCCAGGGCGCCCATCAGGGGCAGCAGGCTCAGGTTCACGGGATAGTTCCAGGGGCTTACAATCAGCACCACGCCGTATGGCTCCGGGCTGAGACGGCACTTGCTGGGCATCAGGCAAACGCCGCCGGGGACCTTTTCATCCCTGACCCACTTTTTCAGGTGGCGGGTGATATAGTTCAAATCACTGTATACAAGACCCAGCTCTGTCAGATACGCCTCGTAGGGCGTCTTGTTCAAATCGTCCTCCAGCGCCTCATACAGCCGGGGCTGAAACTCCTTCACGGCGTCCCGCAGCTTTTCCAGGGCGGACAGCCTGTTTTCCAGCGTGCGGGTAGCGCCAGTGGCAAAATAGGCCCGCTGCTTTGCAATCAGTTCCTCAAAATCCATAATATTTGCCGCTCCTGGGGCGGCATCCTCCTAAGCACTCCATATTATTATATTAAGAATAACAGATTTTTACCCGCAAGTAAACATGATTTTAGTCAGCATAAAAAAATTCCGAGGCCACCGGGTCTCGGAATTTTTTGCTGTTTATTGACAATCCAGGACGATTTTGAACACGCTGGGAGGGTTCTCCATGGCCAGTTTGTAGGCCTTTTTATAGTCGTCCAGCTTGAAG
>JAJBVW010000165.1:351-2605 GCA_020866945.1 Oscillospiraceae bacterium | reverse complement strand
AACCTCTCCGTCAGCGCCTTTGGCGCTGCCACCTCCCCTTTCAGGGGAGGCTTCCTAGTTTGAGCTGGTTCTTTTTTTACTTAGTGCAATGCAAACAATGCTCTCCTTTGGTGCGCACTTATTTAGAGGATTGTTTGCTTGGTAGTGCGTTATATTGCGTTAGTGTACGACGGTGGAAGCCTCCCCTGAAAGGGGAGAGGGACCGCCCGCATGGGCGGTGGAGAGGTTTCCCCCGTAGCCGGCACTAAATCAGAGCGCTTACCTTTATCCCCTCACGCTGCCAGTGTAGCTTTCCTTGCTCATTCCCCAGAGCTTCCACGGGCCGGTGCCTTCCAGCTTTACGCGGAAGCTGTCGCAGCGGCGGGGGATTAGGTGGAGGGTTTTGATGGCGCGGGGGCTGGCGGATACGGTTCCCACGAGCTGCCAGTCGCCGCCGTCGTAGCTTACATACAGAGAGAGCGTTCCCTCCACTTGAACGCGAAAATACAGACGATTAACGCCTTGGCGCTCCACTCCGGCGCTATAAAAGTCCGCAAATTCGCAAAAGCTCCCCACTTCGTCCTCAAGCTCGCCCTGCTGCTCCCGGATGCGGCCGGTCTGCCAGATGCTTCCGTCGGCGGCCAGAAAGTACAGCTCCCCGCCGCACCAGGCGAAGTCGATGGCCTGGGCATCGTCCTCCCGGTGCCAGAGGTCGAGCTGGGTGTCATAGACATAGAGGCTCCAGTCATCGCCCTGGCGGCAGGTTACATAATATTTTCGCCCGTCGGTGCCGGCAACGGCGTCCTCCCGGCGGACAGGGCCGAGGGGCTGGTCGATGAGGACGGGGACGCTTCCGGCATAGGCGGCGAAGCCGGCGGGGGATTTATAGTAGAGCGTCTGCCCCACCACGGCGAAGCTGCGGCTGCTGCCGGCCTCGCAGCCGAGGGTCTCCGTGTCGAGCAGCTGGAAGGCCGAGGGCTTGGAGCCATAGACCCGGTAGATGTGGTTTTCCTTAAACAGCAGCGGATAGCCGCCATAGGCGCAGGCCCCGGTGAACGGGCCGCCGCTGCCGACCTCGACGCTCCAGCAGCAGGTGGCGGTGCCGTCGAAGTTGTTCCAGACGCGGGGGTCGCCGAGGTATGAGCAATAGACGCCCTGGCCCATCACGCCCCAGAGGCGGTTGTCGCACTGGCAGAGGTATTCGAGATCCGGCACCGTGCGGCTGACGGTGACCTCGGCCTCGTCGTAATCGAGCCAGGTCTCATCCGTGAAGGAGATGGTCTCCTCCCCGCCGGCTCCGGAAACCACGGTGATGGCGGTCTCCGTGCCGCCGATGACGGCGCTCATGTCCGTACCGCCGCGATAATACAGGCGGTCACCCTGGCTCATGCGCGTGGGGACGGTGAAGGTGTAATATTCCTTCTCCCAGACGACGTTGTAATACCCGGCGGAGAGGCCCGCCTCCCCCACCTCATAATAGAGCTGGGTGTCGAGGGTAAAGCTGTCGTCATAGAAATACAGCGCGTCGCCGTCTACCTCGCGCACGACGAGGGTCTGATTATTCTCCGCGTGCACCGTGCAGCCCGCTATGGTCAGGCCGTCCCCAGCGCGGAAGGTGTCGTCCAGCGCCGCGCCGTCCAGGACGAGGCAGTTTGCGGACGAGGAGATGCCGCCTGGCGCGGCCACGGAGCGGAGGTGCGCAGCGGCGGTGACGGACGCCTCCAAGGAGCCGAACTCGTCCGTGGAGATGTTATAATAGAGCTTATCCGGCCATATCACGACCCAGGTGTTGAGATAGCAGAGCCGCTTCTCTCCGGCGGAGACGGCCCCCTTATACTCTCCGTTATAATAGAAGCCCGTGCCGTCCACCCAGCAGAGACAGTCCCCGGCGGCGAGGGCCTTCGGCTCCGCAAGCGTTCCCGCGAGGCATCGGCGGGCGCGGGGCGCGAGGAGCGGGTAATAGTCGCTCGTCATGTTCTCCATGGCGCTTATCTCGCCGTCCCGCGCGGCGAGGTTTTCATTCAGCCCGCCGAATACGTTCTGCCAGCTGCGTCCATAGCCGTCCGCGTTCGGCAGCTTTGCAAGTCTCATGCTTATCCCCCCAGTATCATTTTCACAACGGCGGCGATGACCGCCGTGCCGACGGCCCCCAGCGCCCAGAGTATCGCCGTGAGCTTCGCGTTGATAACGGCGTACTGCGTCTCGTGGCGGGCGAGGGTCTTTTCATGCTCGGCCAGGGTCTTGCGCACCTGGCCAAGCTCCTCCCGGGTGACCT
>JAJBVW010000165.1:0-341 GCA_020866945.1 Oscillospiraceae bacterium | reverse complement strand
ACCTCGGTCATATCACTGGCCCCCCATGTTCATCACTGCCGCAAGCCCCGTAGCCACCGCGACGGCGATGACCGGCGCAAGCGCGGTGTCCGTATCCGCAAGCGAGGCCGCAAGGACGCCCGCGGCGGTTTGGAGGAAGGTGCGCAGCGCGCGGTAGATGCATTCATGATTTGTAAACCATGCTTTCATGTTATCTTCTCCTTTGTTTTGTCGATTTTTGTCGGTGTGTGTCAGTGGATGGGGGTCTAACCTGGGTCAGGTTATTGTTGATGTGGGTTTTGTTGCTTCTTAATTGGTGCTGGCTACGGGGGGAACCTCTCCACCGCCATGCGGCGGTACCC
>JAJBVW010000012.1:5338-13943 GCA_020866945.1 Oscillospiraceae bacterium | reverse complement strand
CAGCCCCACGGCCCCCAGGGCGAACCGCTCCGCCGAGGCCCCGCACCAGGGCAGGGGCAGCTCAAACACCAAATCCGCCCCGCACAGGGCCGCCGCCTCCGCCCGTGTATGCTTGCAAAAGGCCGCCGGGCCGCCCCGCTGGATAAAATCCCCGCTCATGACGCAGACCACCGGGGCCTCATAGTCTATCAGCTTCCGGCTTTCCTGAAGATGTTCATAATGTCCATAATGAAAGGGATTGAACTCCCCCACAACACCAATTACGTTCATGGGCACACTTCCTCTTGCGTTTTTTGAAAATTGCGTTAAAATAGTAGAAGGATTTTATATATTTACCATTTTACACACTTTATCATTTTTTTACAAGATGAAAGGACACCACCATGAAAATTCTTGTTATCAACTGCGGCAGCTCCTCCCTGAAGTATCAGCTTCTGGACATGGAGGGAGAAAAGCTCCTGGCCAAGGGCCTGTGCGAGCGCATCGGCATTGACGGCCATCTGTCCCACAAGCCCCAGAACGGCAAGCCCGTCTTTGATGAGGACGTGGCCATGCCCACCCACACCGAGGCTATCGCCGCCGTGCTGGATAAGCTGACCAGCGCTGAGTACGGCGTGGTGGACAGCATGGCGGAAATCGGCGCTGTGGGCCACCGTGTCGTCCACGGCGGTGAGAAATTCGCCCAGTCCGTCCTCATCAACGACGAGGTCATGGCCGCCATCAGCGAGTGCATCCCCCTGGCCCCGCTCCACAACCCCGCCAACATCACCGGCATCGAGGCCTGCAAGGCCGTTATGGGCGACGTGCCCCAGGTGGCCGTGTTCGACACCGCCTTCCACCAGACCATGCCCGGCAAGGCGTTTATGTACGCCATCCCCTATGAGTATTATTCCGACCTGAAGGTGCGTCGCTACGGCTTCCACGGCACCAGCCACCGCTATGTTTCCAAGCAGGCCGCCGCCCTTCTGGGCAAGCCCCTGGAGGAGCTGAAGCTCATCTCCTGCCATATGGGCAATGGCAGCTCCATCTGCGCCATCAACGGCGGCAAGAGCGTGGACACCTCCATGGGCTTCACCCCTATCGCCGGTCTGCCCATGGGCACCCGCTGCGGTGACATCGACGTGTCCATCCTGGAGTACCTGGCCGCCAACACCGGCAAGGATATTAAGGAGCTGACCAATATTCTGAACAAGAAGTCCGGCGTGCTGGGCGTTTCCGGCGTGTCCTCCGACTTCCGCGATTTGGACACCGCCGCCAGCGAGGGCAATGAGCGCGCCGCTCTGGCGCTGGACATCTTCCACTACAGCGTCGCCAAGACCATCGGCGCTTACGCCGCCGCCATGAACGGCGTGGACGGCATTATCTTCACCGCCGGCATCGGCGAGAACAGCGCCTCCACCCGCGCCGCCATCTGCGAGTATCTGACCTATCTGGGCATCGAGATCTGCCCCGTCTGCAACTCCAAGCGCGGCGAGGACATCATCATCTCCACCGAGGACAGCAAGGTGAAGGTCATGGTCATCCCCACCAATGAGGAGCTGGTCATCGCCCGCGACACCAAGGAGCTTGTCGAGGGCTAATCCAATTATTCCCAAAAAAGGGCCGTCCGATGAATGGGCGGCCTTTTTGTCGTCCTCCGCGGCGAAAAAAACGCTTCGGCCCGCCGCGAAAAGTGGAGCGTCCTCCTTAAAACGCGTTGACATTTCCTAAACAAGCTGTTAGAATTTAATTATCACTTTTGGGAAAGAAAGGAAAAATGTCAATGAAGAAATGGAAAGCGCTTCTTTCGCTCATGCTGGTTTTGGCCATGTGCCTGGGCATGATGGGCGTTGGGGTCTTTGCCTCCGACGAGGCATTCGGAGTAGACGAAACGGCGGACGCCAGCGGCGAGGCGGAATCCGACGCCAGCGGCGAGACCTCGGACGCCAGCGGCGAAACGGAAACCGTCACCTCCTCGGTGGAGATGTACATCGGCGACCAGCCTATTCTGGAAAGCCATGTCGCCGCCCTGGAGAGCGAGGACGATGATGAGGCGGTGTTCACCGTCAAGGGCTATTATATCTATGACAGCTCCATCGCCCCCACGGACAGCTATTATGACACCGACGACTATGTAGGCATCGAGGCCTACGACCTCGCGGACATCCAGGCCGTCTCTGTGGAAGCCTATGACGGCTCCGAGACCGCCGTCACCGGCGCAGTGGAGGCCGGGGAGGGAACCGACCTGACCCTGACGCTCACCGGCGTGGCCGCCCAGGAGGACAACGCCGCCTACAGCGTCGCCCTGGTTCTGGCGGACGGCACTGTTACCCAGGCCACCACGGTCTATGTCATCACCTACGCAAACAGCCAGTATGAGACCAGCCAGACCTTGACCCTGGACGGGCTGGACGAGTATTCCTTGGATCTGACTGAATACGCCCTGCTGCAAAAGACCGCCCAGCAGTATGGCGGCTCCCAGGGCCTGTTCGACGCGGACGACTTTGAGGACACCGCAGATCTCAGTGACGAGGAGAAGGAGCTTGTCACCTGGTATCTGAGCAGCGCCGTGACCAACGGCGGGGACGACTGGTTCACCTTCGGCTATGAGGAGGATTACCTCCGGCTGGAGGCCATCCACTTCATCTATAAGTACTTCACCATCGAGGCGGCCAACGGCATCCTCGGCTTCACCGGGGACGCCAACCCTGTGGGCGGCGGCACCACGGAGTATAAGTTCTTCTCCGCCAACACCACAAACCTGCACGCATTCATTTATGACGGCACCTCCTTCTTCGGCAGCATTGCCGACGGGAGCTACACCGCCGGCGGTCTTGCCATCATCACCGACGGCATCGACCGGGAGGCCACCCTGCTGGACGGCTACGCCGCCGTCACCGGCCAGGATTTGCTGGTCATGATTTATAACGCCCTGGTGAGCGGCTACGCCTCCCTCAGTGAGGAGGGTCTCGCCCTCCAGGCCCAGCTCATTGAGGCCGCGGACGTGACCGAGGAGGACATTGAAAACTCCCGCGCCGCCATCGCCGCCTACGCCGACGTGTTCTTTGGCGAGGGGGAGAACATCGACACCAGCCTCATCACCGATCCGAACCTGGCCGCCGTTCTCTATACCACGGCGGAGGAGAAAATCGCGGCCCTGGAGGCCTGCGGCATCACCGCGGAGAATCTGGGCGAGCTGACCAAGGGCGAGGCTATCGCCATTCTGGCCCAGCTCGACGGACTGCAGACCTATCGCAGCGAGTTTGACAACGACTCCATCTCCGGCTCCCCCAAGGACGACCTGGTAGGCTTCTTCTGGGACGACGAGAGCTGGTCCACCATCACCGTGGAGGACGGGGAGATCGTCTATGACGCGGACGCCCAGGACGAGGCCGGAACCGTCACCGAGGAGACCGCCTCCATCACCATCGAGGGCGGCGTGTGGTACAGCGAACCCACCACCGGCGACAGCGACGACGCGTATGTCGGCGAACCCGCAGACACCGCTCTGTTCATCGACGGCGGCGCTTCCGTCACCCTGACCGACAGCCTGGTGGTCTCCTCCGGCAACGTTCGCTCCGACTCCGAGTATAAATTCGGTGTGGGCGGCGGTATCGTGGCCCTGGGCGAGGGCACCGTGGTGAAGATCCAGAACACCACCGGCGGCCTGAACGTCATCGGCGCGGGCAACTACAGCAACACCGTGAACATGGCCGGCGCCGTGTTCTCCGGCATGGGAGCTGTGGTGTTCTATGAAAACGCCCAGATCTTCTCCTACAGCCAGCACCCCTCCAACACCTGCTACAGCGGCGCTATCATCTATTATGAAAGCTACATGACCGGCAACAGCGGGCGCATCTTCTCCACCGACTTCTTCGGCGGCTATGTTATCGTGGACTCCACGGTCTACGACAAGTCCGGCATCAATATGTACCTTGACGAGACCAGCACCCTGCTGTGTGTGGACTCCTTCCTGCCCGGCCTGAGCGGGGCCAACACCGGCATCTCCCAGGCGTATTACCAGAACTGCCTGGTCTATAACGCCAGCAGTATGTTCGGCTTCTCCAACAACACCTCTATGCTGGACGACGTGGCTACCGGCACCGTGGTGAATTCCGACATCCACTTCGCCTCCGGCAGCAACACCATCGCCACCGTGGCCCGTGAGCAGAAGGCCTATGTCACCCTGGTGGATTCCACCTTCGACATGGAGGAGTACGCCGACGGCTACATCTTCCAGGTGACCGGCGACGAGTGGCTGACCGCCGCCTCCCTGATGGTGGTGCTGGAAAACACCGACCTGCCCGCCGAGGACGTATTCGTGGGCGGCGCGCACACCTATGAGACCACCGCCATGACCACCGTGGCCACCGGCGAGGCCGAGACCATTGAGACCGACGGAACCACCCTGTACGTCAAGGCCGACGGGGACTCCACCGTCACCCTGCGGCAGAACCAGAACGACACCTACACCCAGCAGTTCTACAGCTACAAGTCCGAGTCCTACACCGTGGAGAACACCGGCACCATCTATGTCTACGACAACGAGACCGAGACCTGGATCGCCACGGGCATGACCGTTCTGGGCGACGGCGAGGCCGAGCTTGAAAACGCGGACTACGCCGAGCTTACCTATGAGGACGGCACCTACACGGCGACCTATACGATTGGCACCGTGACCATCATCATCGTGTACGTCGAGGAATAACACCCAGCCGGAGCCGCAAGGCTCGCAGAAAACAGCAGGAGAGCGGCAGCCCCAGGCGCCGCTTTCTTGTATGTTGTGAAAAAAAGAGAAGGACACGAATATATGTCCTTCGTCTGCGTGTTGACATAGTAGCATGAAACGATTATAATATGTTTATAATATTACTACATTCAGCATAGGAGGTGTCACGATGAATATCCGTCCATCCGCAGCCATCCGCCAGAACTACAACGAGGTCGCCGATATGTGCCGCCGGACAGGGGAACCTGTGTTCCTGACCAAAAACGGCGAGGGCGACCTGGTGGTCATGGACATAGAGACCTACACCCGCCGGGAAAAAATGCTCAAGCTTCGGGAGGAGCTGCTCGCCGTAGAGGAAGACCGGGCGCGCGGGGCCAAGGGCTATTCCGTTGATGAGGTTGCCGCCATGATGCGAGACATAATTGAGGAGACAGCCATCCATGAACAAGCAGAATAAATACCGCGTCGTTGTTTCAGAGCAGGCGGCGCAGATGCTTTTCTCCCACGCCGCTTTTTTTGCCCAGGTCAACCCGGACGCAGCGGAGAGACTGACTGCCGCCTTTGAAAAAAGCGCCAATTCCCTGGAAATCATGCCCCAGCGGTGTCCGTGGCTAGTGGGTGAGTACATTCCCAAAAACGCCTATCGGTTCATTCTGTTTGAAAAGTGGTATATGCTCGTTTTTCAGGTCATAGACGACACTGTTTATATTGATTACACCATCGACTGCCGACAGGACTACGGCTGGCTCATTCACTGACGCCGAGAGGGGTCGAACCGGGTCAGATCCTTCACCACCTCGCCGGCGATAATCAGGCCGACAACAGAGGGGACAAAGGCGTTGCTGCCGGGAACCTGGCGGCGCTCGGCGCATTTGCGAACCGTTCCCGGAGGGCAGACGCAGTGATAGCGGCAGCTTATCTCCTCGTCCTCCAGAGGCGGGATGGGCTTTTCCTGGGAATAGACTACCTTCAAACGCTTCACACCCCGCTTCCGCAGCTCATGGCGCATGACGCGGGCCAGGGGGCAAACGGAGGTCTCGTATATATCCGCCACCTGAAAGGCGGTGGGATCAACCTTATTGCCCGCGCCCATGGAGCTGATGATGGGCGTTCCGGCCCGCTGGGCGCACTCCGCCAGGGCGATTTTCCCGGAAACCGTGTCGATGGCGTCCACCAGATAGTCATAGGCGGAAAAATCAAACGCCCCGGCGGTCTCTGGGGTAAAAAAGGTCTTATAGGTGCGCACAACGGCATCGGGGTTAATCTCCCCCACGCGGGCGGCAGCCACATCTACTTTATACTGTCCTATCGTTTTGCGGGTGGCAAAAATCTGTCGGTTCAGGTTTGTGAGGCACACCCGGTCGTCGTCAATCAAATCCAAGGCTCCCACGCCGGAACGGGCCAGGGCCTCCACCGTGTATCCTCCCACGCCGCCGATACCGAACACGGCCACGCGGGACGCGGTAAGCCGCTCCATAGCCGGTTTGCCGAAAATTAGCTGCGTTCTTGAAAACTGGTCTAACATATTTTATTTCTCCTATTGCAGGTCTTCATTCCTCAGCGCCTCGCGGACGGCGGCTACCACCTGGTCTACCCCGTCGCGGCAGGGAATGGTCAGGTCTGCGTATTTTTTATAATACGGCTCCCGCATGGCGTAAATTTCCCCTACGGTCATATCCGCCGGGGCGGCCACGCCCCTATCCTCCCGGGAATGATTCGCAAGCCGCGCCTCTAAAACGGAAACCGGCGTTTGCAGCCAGACCACGACCCCGTCCCGGCGTAGGTTTTCCATCGCGGCGGCGGACAGCACCATACTGCCTCCGGTAGCGATAACCGTGCCGTCCCGACGCAGTTCCCGGCCCATGGCCTCCTCCCGCTGGAGGAAGCCCTCAAGCCCATAGGCGGCGAGAAGCTCCGGCAGGGTATGCCCCTCCCGTCGGGCCAGCAGAATATCCGTGTCCAGAAAGTCATAGCCCAGCCGTTTCGCCAGAATGACCCCCACCGTACTCTTGCCCGTGCCGGGCATACCAATCAAAACAATATTTTTCACGCCGCCCGCCTCCATGCCGTCATCAGAAATTCTCCGATACAATGTACCACACCCGGCACGGTTCGTCAATTTGTTATTGTCCTTATATTCTCTATAATACAGTAGAAGCTCAGCAGACAATATGATATAATGCTCCTGAAATAATCAAAAGGAGGCATAACCGATGACCGAAACACACGCCTTAACAGGGCTGGACAGAGGCCGCCTAAAGCTGCTGGCGCTTATTTCCATGCTGATAGATCATATTGGCTTCACAATTATTTTTGCGTTGTACTTAGACGCTCGCTTGGTAGACGGCATGGATATGTTGGGCACACTTCAGCCTATGAAAGCAAAGGTGCTTTGGGCCATATATCTGCTCTGCCGCATTATCGGACGGCTGGCCTTTCCGATTTTCGCGTATATGCTTGTGGAAGGTTTCCGTCACACCCACAGCCGGGGAAAATACTTAGGACGGCTTGTTTGCTTCGCGGTAATTTCGGAAATTCCCTATGATTTGGTGTTTACGGGTAGCGTATTCTCCCCGAAAGAACAAAACGTCCTGTGGACGCTGGCCGTCGCGGTATTGATGCTGTGGGCCTTGGAAAAATACGCGCTGCCAAGCGAAAGCAAAGGCAGGCGAACAATTCTGACAGTCATTATCGTGGCCCTAGCCGCTTGGATTACCTTCTGGTCGGACAACGGGTTCGGCGGGATATTGCTTATCGCGTCCATATATCTTTTCCAGAATAAAAAGTCCGCCTACTGGATAGGATGCATCGCCGGGCTATTTCTTATCGCTGTGCGGTTCATGTGGATAGAGTTTTTCGCTGTTTTTGCCCTGCTTCTGCTGGAAAAGTACAACGGCGAAAAAGGGCGGGATTATAAGTACCTGTTTTATATCTTTTATCCGGTGCATCTGCTTGTATTGTGGCTAATCACCCCACTTATATAGTATAGCGTCAAAGCGACGGAATTTTTTCCCGTCGCTTTTCGCTTATGAGGATTATTTCATTTTACGCCGCCGGGAGATAGGCTGTGGGGTCGGCCGGGAGGCCGTCGCTGGTCATGGCGAAATGCAGGTGGCTGACCTGGTTCGTCTCGCAGATGGCGGTGCTGCCCACGGAGCCGATGATCTGGCCCATGGTGACGGTGTCGCCCACGGAGACGGGCGGCTCCGAAGCAAGATTGGCATAGATGCTGTGGATGCCGTTTGCGTGGTCAATCTCCCCGGTGGTGCCGTAAAGCTCGTCGCTCTCCACGCTGACCACCGTGCCGGCAGCGACGGCAATCACCTGGGTGCCGAGGTCGCAGGCGATGTCAATGCCGTCATGGGTGCGCCAGTCGGCCATCGTGGCGTCATACATCAGCGTCTGGATGGAATAGGGCACGTCAACGCTCCCGCTCACCGGCCAGACATAGCTGACCACGCCGCTGGATAGAACCGCCTGGGCCTCGACATCCTCGACGGCGGACGATTCCGTCGTCTCCGAATCGCTGACCGCCGCGTCCTCCGATTCCGCGCCGGCGGCAGTTTCCGCGTCCTCCTCTGTCTCCACGGGATAACCCGCCGGGACAATGGTCACTGCGGCCTCGGAAATATCCACCGCGACCGCTTCCGCTGTGTCGTCTTCTACATTAGTCCCCGCGTTGGCAATGAGTATCCATGCGGACACACAAATCACCGCCGCGCACAGGAAAAGGACTATGTAGAAGCCCTTCCCCTCCAGGGACCCGGCCTTAGCGCCGGCCCCTTTTTTGTTTTCCATGTCTGACCCTCCAAAAAAATCGGTGTTTCCATAGGCTATTGTTGCCATGAAAACACCAATTTATGCAAAGCTGGAAAATTCAGCTCATAAGAGGAGCAT
>JAJBVW010000012.1:0-5328 GCA_020866945.1 Oscillospiraceae bacterium | reverse complement strand
AAGGAGTCCCGGCCCAGGTAGCGGGGAACCTCGAACAGCGCATCCTCAATGCGGAGGAGCTGGTTGTACTTGGCAACCCGGTCGGTGCGGCTGGGCGCGCCGGTCTTGATCTGGCCCGCGTTCACGGCCACGGTCAGGTCGGCAATGGTGGTGTCCTCCGTCTCGCCAGAGCGGTGGGAGATGACCGCCGTATAGCCCGCCCGATGGGCAATCTGGATGGCGTCCAGGGTCTCCGTCAGGGTGCCAATCTGGTTGAGCTTTATCAGCACGGAGTTTGCAACGCCCTTCTGGATGCCGGTCTGGATGCGCTCCACATTGGTGACGAACAGGTCGTCGCCCACGAGCTGAATCTTGCTGCCCAGCTCGTCGGTCAGCAGCTTCCAGCCGTCCCAGTCGTCCTCGCCCAGGCCGTCCTCGATGGAGATGATGGGGTATTTCTCGCAGAAGCCCTTATACATCGCCACCATATCCGCCGCGGACATGGTAACGCCGCGCTTCGGCAGGTGATAGAGGCCGTCCTCCTTGCTATACCAGTCGGAAACGGCGCAGTCGATGGCAATCATGAAATCCTCGCCGGGGCGATAGCCCGCCTTCTCGATGGCGGCCACCAGGGCCTTGAGGGCGTCCTCGTCGCTGTCCAGGTTGGGGGCGTAGCCGCCCTCGTCGCCTACGCCGGAGGCGGGCACCACCTTTTTCAGGGTGTGGAACACCTCCGCGCACCAGCGCAGGGCCTCCTTGAAGCTCTCCGCCCCCACGGGCATAATCATAAACTCCTGGATGTCCACGTTGGAGCCGGTGGCGTGAGCGCCGCCGTTCAGGACGTTCATCATGGGAACCGGCAGGGTCTTGGCGTTGCAGCCGCCCACATACTGATACAGGGGCAGGCCCAGGGCATTGGACGCAGCGCGGGCGCAGGCAAGGCTGGCGCCCAGCATGGCGTTGGCCCCCAGGCGAGTCTTGTTGGGCGTGCCGTCCAGCTCAATCAGCACACGGTCGATGGAGGGCTGATCCAGCACGTTCAGTCCCTGGAGGCACTCGGCAATCTCCGTGTTCACATTCTGGACGGCGTTCTGAACGCCCTTGCCAAGATAGCGGGCCTTATCCCCGTCCCGCAGCTCGCAGGCCTCGTGAACGCCGGTGGAGGCCCCGGAGGGCACCGCCGCCCGGCCCACCGTGCCGTCGTCCAGCATGACCTCCACCTCCACGGTGGGGTTGCCACGGGAATCCAGTATCTCCCGGCCCATTACGTCCTCAATCTCAAAATAGTCTTTCATAGCTGCTCCTTCATCATACAATTTAATAAGGTTTGCTTATGATTTTAAAATCAGGCTCTCGCCGGTCATTTTCTCCGGCTGCTCCAGCCCCATCAGCGCCAGCATAGTGGGCGCGATGTCCGCCAAGCGGCCAGGCTTCAGCTTTACATCTCCCCCGCCAACCAAAATCAGCGGCACCGGGTTCGTGGTGTGGGCGGTGTGGGGCGTGCCGTCCGGCAGGCGCATACAGTCGGCGTTGCCGTGGTCGGCGGTCACAAGCAGAATGCCGCCCGCCTGCTCCACCGCCGCCTGTACCCGGCCCACACAGGTATCTACTGTTTCCACAGCCTTAATCGCCGCGTTCAAATCGCCGGTATGGCCCACCATGTCGCAGTTGGCAAGGTTCATGATAACCGCGTCATAGGCCCCGGAGGCAATACGCTCCACCGCCTTTTCCGTGACGGCATAGGCGCTCATTTCCGGGATAAGGTCATAGGTGGGAAACTCCTTGGGAGAGGGAACAAGCACCCGATCCTCCCCTGGGCTTTCCCGCTCCACGCCGCCGTTAAAGAAGAAGGTCACATGAGCGTATTTTTCCGTCTCCGCAATACGAAGCTGGGTCTTTCCCATACGGCTGAGAAGCTCCCCAAAGGTATCCTCGATGGTCTCCGGCGGGAAGGCTACGGGCAGCTCCGTCATGGTCTCGTCATATTGGGCCGTGCATACATAGTGCAGCGGAAAAAAGCCCTTTGGCCGCTGGAAGCCGTCAAAGTCCGGCTTCATCAGCGCCCAGGTCATCTCCCTGGCCCGGTCTGGTCGGAAGTTCAAAAAGATGACGCTATCCCCAGGGGACACAAGCCCCGCCGGGTCACAGACCACCGGCTCCACAAACTCGTCGGTCACGCCGGCGGCATAGCTGTTTTCCACCGCCTGAACGCCGTCCGGGTTCTGTATTCCCTCGCCGCAGACGATGGCACGGTAGGCCCGTTCCAGCCGCTCCCAGCGCTTGTCTCTGTCCATGGCCCAAAACCGGCCCTGCACCGTGGCAAGGCGGCCATAGCCCAGGCGGGCAAATTCCTCCTCCAGCGCCCGCACATAGCCCGCGCCGGAGGCGGGCGGCACGTCCCGTCCATCTAAAAAAGCATGGACATAGCACTGCTTCACGCCCCGCCGCTTGGCCATTTCCACCAGGGCGAAAAGATGGCTAATGTGGCTGTGAACACCGCCGTCGGACAGAAGGCCCAACACGTGAACGGGGTGGCCGGTCTGGGCGGCCTCATCCATGGCGGCGGCATAGGCGGGATTTTCAAAGAAGCTCCCGTCCGCCACCGCCCGGCTTATCCGGGGTAGATCCTGATAGACCACCCGGCCTGCACCGATGTTGGTGTGGCCCACCTCGGAGTTGCCGATCTGCCCGGCGGGCAGGCCCACGTCCTCCCCGCTGGCTTGCAGCTCCGTATGGGGGCAGGCGGCAAAAAGGCCGTCCAGCACCGGGGTCTTCGCGAGGGAGATGGCGTTTATGTCCGACGGCTCCACAAGGCCGAAGCCGTCCATAATCAGCAGTACGACAGGTCGTTTATCCTTCATTGGCCGCTCCGATAATATCCGCAAATTCCAGCGGCTTCAGGCTCGCGCCGCCGATAAGGCCCCCGTCGATGTCCGGCTTCGCCAGCAGGGACGCGGCGTTTTTCCCATTCATGCTGCCGCCGTAGAGGACGCGGATATGCCGGGCCGTCTCGTCCCCGAATAGCTCCCCCAGCACGGCGCGGATATGGCCGCAGACCTCCTGGGCCTGCTCTGCCGTGGCCGTGCGGCCTGTGCCGATGGCCCATATCGGCTCATAGGCCACGATAACGCGGCCCCGCTCCGCCTCCGGCACGTCCTTCAGTCCATTGCGCACCTGGCTCTCCACGAAGTCCAGCGTCTGCCCGGCATCCCGCTGCTCCAGGCTCTCCCCCACGCAGAGAATGGGGGCTATTCCGGCCCGCAGCAGGGCCAGGAGCTTTTGATTTACAAGCGCGTCCGTCTCCCCGTGATAGGTGCGGCGCTCAGAGTGGCCCACGATGCCATAGGCCACGCCCAAATCCGCCAGCATGGCGGCGGAGACCTCTCCTGTATAAGCGCCCGCCTCGTGGCTTGATACGTGCTGAGCCACCACAAGGATGGGGCAGTCCCCCATTGCAGCCTGCATGGCGGGTATCAGGGGGAAGGGCACGCACAGCGCCCCCTCCACGTCCGGGGAGAGCTTTATCGCCTGCCGGAGCTGAGACCAAAAGCTCAGCGACTCGGAGGCCAGCTTATTCATTTTCCAGTTGCCCGCAATCAGCGGCTTACGATTTTTCTTGTCCATAGCTCACTCATCCATCAGGCAGGCCACGCCGGGCAGCTCCTTGCCCTCCAAGAACTCGAGGCTCGCGCCGCCGCCGGTGGAAATATGGGTAATCTTATCGGCAAAGCCGAGCTGCTCCACCGCCGTCGCGGAATCGCCGCCGCCGACAATGCTCACGCCGCCGGACTGCGCCACGGCGCGGGCCACGGCCCGTGTACCCTCCGCAAAGCGCTCGAACTCGAACACGCCCATAGGCCCGTTCCAGACGATAGTTCCCGCGCCGGCGATGGCCTTCTCGAACGCCTCGACGGTCTTCGGCCCGATGTCCAGGCCCATCCACCCCTCCGGGATGGCGTCCACGCCCACGGTCTGCGCCGCCGCGTCCGCGGCAAAGCTGTCCGCCACTATGGTATCCACCGGCAGCAGCAGCTCAACACCCTTGGCCTTGGCCTCGTCTATCATCTGTGCGGCAAATTCTATTTTATCCGCCTCCAAAAGGCTGGAGCCGACGCCGCAGCCCTGGGCCTTGATGAAGGTATAGGCCATGCCGCCGCCAATCAGTATCTTATCCGCCTTGTTCAGAAGGTTCTCGATAACGGCAATCTTGTCGGAGACCTTCGCGCCGCCCAGAATGGCCACGAAGGGCCGGGCGGGGTCGTCCAGCGCCTTGCCCATCACCTCAAGCTCCCGGCCAATCAGGAAGCCGGAGACCGCCGGCAGATAGGCCGCGACGCCCGCCGTGGACGCATGGGCGCGGTGAACGGTGCCGAAGGCGTCCGAAACATAAATCTCTCCAAACTCCGCCAGCTCCTTTGCGAAGGAGGGGTCATTTTTCTCCTCGCGGGGGTCAAAGCGAAGATTTTCCAGCAGCATGATCTGGCCGGGCTGCAAAGCGGCGGCCTTGGCCTTCGCGTCCTCGCCGACGATGTCCTTTGCGAAAATCACCGGCTGGCCCAGCAGCTCCTGGAGACGTTCCGCCACAGGGGCCAGGGTCAGGGATTCCTTCCATGTCCCCTTGGGCTTGCCCAGGTGGGAGCAGGCGACGACGGCGGCCTTATGCTCCAGCAGGTACTGGATGGTGGGAAGGGCCGCCCGGATGCGCTTGTCATCGGTGATGGCCCCGGTGGCCTTGTCCTGAGGGACGTTAAAGTCGCACCGAAGCAGAACCTTCTTCCCCTGGACGTCGATTTGCGTCACATTCTTCTTGCTGTAATTCATGGTCGTATCCTCCTATTTGATATATGAATAGGCACGATTGCCAGGTATTCCAAAATGGTCAAGGCTCCTCGCCCACCGCCATGATGCCCGTTTCCAGAAGGCCGGGAAAGCCCTGGCGGCGGAGGACGTCATACAGGATGATAGCCGCGGAGCTTGAGAGATTCAGGCTCCTGGCCCGTGGCTTCATGGGGATGCGGACGCAGCGGCTGCGATAGCGCTCCATGATCTCCTCCGGCAGGCCGGAGGGCTCCCGTCCGAACAGCACGGACACATCCGCGCCAAAATCCGCCTCCGCATAGCTTCTGGGGGCCTTGGTGGAGAGCAGCCACAAATCCTCGTCCCCGTTCTCCCGCAGGTATTGGTCAAAGTCCTCATAGACGTGGACGTCCACCAAATGCCAGTAGTCCAGTCCGGCCCGGCGCACGGCGGCGTCGGATATATCGAAGCCCAGGGGCTTTCTCAGGTGGAGGCTTGCGCCCGTGGCGGCGCAGGTGCGGGCAATGGCCCCGGGGTTGTGGGGGTGCTCCG
>JAJBVW010000006.1:940-2683 GCA_020866945.1 Oscillospiraceae bacterium | reverse complement strand
CCCTGTTTTTGGGCAAATTGCCTCTTGACAAAGGTCATTACATATCAGGCAACCAGAAACGGATTATATCATGGTTCCTGAGACATCTTCTTCAAACCGACGATATGTTCCCATCGGGTTTATGAGTAAGGATGTAATTGCGAGTAATTCAACACTTGTGGCAACAAACGCAACCCTGTATATGTTTGGTATATTAACATCAAATGTGCATATGGCTTGGATGCGTACAATCTGTGGCCGCTTGAAATCAGATTACCGCTATTCGCCCGCAGTCTACAACAACTTCCCCTGGCCAACCCCAACAGCCGAACAGCGGGCCAGAATCGAGCAGGCCGCCCAGGCCATCCTGGACGCGCGGGCCTTATACCCGGACAGCAGTCTGGCCGACCTTTATGACAACCTGACCATGCCCCCGGAGCTGCGCACCGCCCACCAGCACAACGACCGCGCCGTCATGGACGCCTACGGCTTCCCCAAAAAAGGCATGACCGAATCCGCCTGCGTCGCAGAGCTGATGCGGATGTATCAGCAGCAAGGACAGCGTCCGTGCGGGGCGCTTGTATAAATAAAAAACAGGCCAACTGTCCGGCAGGAGATGTCCCTGCGGCAGTTGGCCTGGATTCTTATTTTCCGAACAGGTCGCTGTGCGACCCTGTGCGGGTCAGCGTCAGAACCAGTACCTCACCGTCAATGCGATAGATGAGCAACCAGTCCGGGAGGATATGACACTCCCGGTGTCCTATCCAGTCGCCGGTCAGCTCATGGTCTTTGTGTTTTTCCGGGAGCGCCTCTCCCAGCGCAAGGCAGGCCACGACGTTTTCCAGCATTTCGATTTTCAGCCCGCGCCTGATGGCCCGTTTGTAGTCCTTTTTGAATTGGGTAGTGGGCTTGACAATATATTTTGTTTTTCTCATTTCTTCAGGTCTGCAAACAGTTCATCCAGGTCAGTATACCCCTTCACGTCGGGGTCGCGGGCGATGTGCTCCGCTTCCAGCATGGCGGCGACGGTTTCCCTGCTGGGCTTGTCGAGCCGAACATCGAACGGGAAGCCGCCGACGCGGAGGGACTGCCGCAGAAAGACATTGATGGCGGTGGTCAGGTTCATGCCCAGCTCTCCATACAGGGCTTCACACTGCTTCTTGAGATTGCTGTCCATGCGGACGCTGAAATTTGTCGTATTTGCCATTCAAATCAGCTCCTTTTGCATTTTATTGCAAGTGTATTATATACCGATTGCAGTGCAATATCAACACATGAGATGTAAAATTTACAAACTATTATTTGTCGTTGCCGGACTATCCGCCGCGGAGGAAAAAAAGACAGCGCCCGCGCGGGGCGCTGTCCTTTTTTGGGGTTGGTGATTCTTATCCCTCGTACCGCAATGCTTCGATGGGGGGCTTGTTGGCGGCCTTGTTTGCGGGGTAGAGGCCGAACAGCAGGCCGATGGCCAGGCAAAAGGCCACGGACAGGGAGGCGATGGTGGGGGTAATCGAGAAGGTGACGGCGTCCATCAGCGCGCTTGCAATCTTCAGCGTCACCCACGAGAGGGCAAGCCCCAGGGCGCAGCCGATCAGGCTGATGATAAGCGCCTCGATGAGAAACTGTGTGAGGATGACGCCCCGGCCCGCGCCGATGGCCTTGCGGATGCCTATCTCCTTGGTGCGCTCCGTGACGGAGACGAGCATGATGTTCATAATGCCGATGCCGCCCACGATGAGGGAGATGGCCGCGATGCCGCCCAGC
>JAJBVW010000006.1:0-930 GCA_020866945.1 Oscillospiraceae bacterium | reverse complement strand
GGCCTCCTCAATCATGGAGTTGTCGGAGATGGTGAAGGCGTCCTCGTCCCGGCTGAAGCGGGCGAGAAGAATTTCCGTCAGGCGGTCGTTTGCCTCGTCCGCCGTGGCGTTCTCGCCGGAGGTGATATAAAACGACGAGATGCTCGAGGAGATGGTGGAGGACATCCGCCGCGCGGTGGTATAGGGGACGTAGGCCACCATCATGCCGGAGGTTATCATGCTGGTCATGGAGTTGTCGTCGTCCGCCAGGATGCCGATAACGGTGAATTTCGTGCCGTTTAAGGTGAGGGTCTCGCCCAGGCAGTCGTTCGTGCCGAACAGCTCATCCGCCATGGTCTGATTGATGACGACCACATAGTTGTTGTTCTCGACGTCCGTCTGGCGCAGGAAGGTGCCGTATTCGATTTCCAGGTTGTTGATGCTCTGATAGGCCGGAGTGGTGCCGTAGATATAGACGGTGCCGCTCTCGTGCCCGGCCTTGCCGGTGGCGGACAGGGAGGCCAGCGGCGCGGCGAGGCCGATCTCCTCCTCGTCCATCAGGGCGTTTATGTCGTCCAACGTCAGGGGGTCACCCTTGTCGTCCGAGATGGAGACGGAGAGATAGCTCCCGCCCAGGCTGGATATGGTGTCCGATACATAATCCGTGGCGCCGTTCACGAGGCTCACCAGCACCACCAGGGCGAACACGCCGATGATGATGCCGAGCATGGTGAGGAAGGAGCGGAGCTTGTTGCCCCAGACCGCCTTGACGGCCATTTTTGCCGATTGACCAATCATTCCTCCACCTCCGTCACGTGGCCGTCCCGGATGCGGATGCGGCGGGCGGCTTGGGCCGCCACGTCGTTGTCATGGGTAATCAGGACGATGGTGTTTCCCTGGCTGTGCAGCTCATGGAAGATGTCCATAATCTCGTTGCTGGTCCTGGAATCG
>JAJBVW010000220.1 GCA_020866945.1 Oscillospiraceae bacterium | reverse complement strand
GTCTACGCCGTGGGGGACGTGTCCTCCCGGTATCAGCTTGCCCATGTGGCGGCGGCCCAGGGCACGGCCTGCGTGGAAATGCTCTGCGGCGTGGAAAGCGTCACAGACCTCGACCTGGTGCCGAGCTGCATCTACTGCCGCCCGGAGATCGCCACCGTGGGCCTGACGGAGGCGGAGGCCAAGGCCGCAGGAATTTCGGTGAAGGTGGGCAAATGCGTCATGGGCGGCAACGCCCGCACGCTCCTGGCCGAGGCGGGCCGCAGCTTTATGAAGCTTGTGGCAAACGCCGAGACCGGCGAGCTTCTGGGCGCGCATCTGATGTGCCTGAACAGCACGGACATGATCTCCCAGCTGAGCGGCGCCATCGCCGACCACCTGACCGCCCGCCAAATGCTCCACGCCATGCGGCCTCATCCCACCTATGAGGAGGCCCTGACCGACGCGCTGCATGATTTGTGCGCCAAATTGGAAAAGCAATAGAAGCAACAGAAAAAACACCCTCGTCCCGCGAAGAAGCGGAACGGGGGTGTTTGCTTAAAACGCATTGGCGCGTCCTGGCGGCAGTTTTTTGCGTCAATCAATCGGCACCAGCAGGCCCTGGAGCAGGAAGCGGGGGTCGTTGTAGCCAGCGGAATAGTCGCAGGTGGAGAGGGTGATGAGCTGATAGTCGGTGCTGACTGTAGCGCTGGTGGAGAACAGGGAGACAGAGGTAATCTGGTTCAGATAGGTCTGATAATCCTCTACGCTGTCAAAATAGCCGGGATAATTGTCCAGCGTGGACTCTACGATATGCCCGGCAATCAGGTCTACCCGATAGGTGGAGGTGGGGGTCAGATAGTACATGATGGGGTGCTCGTCATAGTAGCTCTGCTCCATATAGTTTTCCAGGTCGCCGAACATGGAGCCGTCCTTCATGTGATGGCCATAGATGATGAGGTTGCTCATGTTGATGCCCGCGACGGAGCTGACGTCCGCAAAGAGAGCGCCTGCGCCGTTGGTCTCCTTGTCGAAGCCGTGCGTCAGGTAATAGCTGTTATCGGTGGTCTGCACCACCGGGTAGTTGATTACCGTATTCGGGCAGTACAGCCAGCCCACAATGTCCGTGTTGATGGATTCCAGGTAATCCCAGTCCACAATGATGGGGACAAAGGTATCGTCCTCGGTCTCCTCGCCGGTATCCTCGGTGCTGCTGACGGTCTCGTCCTCCGTCTCTGCCAGGGCGGAGATGGCGTTGGCGGCGAGGTCGTTGTAGGCGGAGCGGTCACGCTGATAGTTGAGCAGGATGGAGATGAGCTGCCATCCGGCGATGACCATGCCGATAGCCAGCACCACGGCCACAATGATGAGGGGGATGTTCTTTTTCTGCCGACGGCGGCGGTTGTCGTAGCTTCTGGCCCGGGCCTGCGTCTCGTAGTCATAGGCACGGTCGGCTCGGCTCCCCTGGGCGCGGGCCTGTCCCCGCTGGTCATAGGAGCGGGTGCGCCCGGTCTGCTGGCGTGGCTGACCGGAAGGCCGCTGGCGGCGGTCATATGAGGAGAAACGGGTGCGGTCATACTGGCTGTCCCGCTGGGGGCGGGAGGATTGGCGGGAGGGCTGACGAGCGGACTGCTGGGCGGACTGCTCCTGCCGCTCCCGCTGGATGCGGGCGGCGCGCCGGGACTGGTAGTCCTCCTCCCGGCTCCAGTCGATGTCCTCAAAACCGCTGTCTGCAAACTCGTCCTTCCAAAAATCCTCATCGTCTGGGTCAAAATGGAAATCGTCGTCTCTCATATATTCCTCCCATCCCCATCCCCCGCGCCGGCGGGGAAGGATTATGCGAATCGGTTACAAAAGTATCAGATATTGGCAGTATAACACAGTTCGTCAGGCTTTTCAATCGGTATCTGAATATGTTGATTCAGAGATTTCTACACCACCTGGAAAATATAAAACTTGAGATAATCTGTCTCCGGGACGCCCCAGAGGATTGGGTGGTCGGGGGCCTGGCGGCCTGTGAAGACCTGGCGGAGGCTGACGGCGGCGTCTTTGGCGGCGGAGGAGAGCATCTGGCGGAATTTCTCGTCCGTCATGAAGTGGGAGCAGGAGCAGGTGGCCAGCAATCCCCCGCGCGGCAGGAGCTTCATGGCTCGCAGGTTTATCTGCTTATAGCCACGATAGGCCCCGTCCACCGTGTCCCGGCCCTTGGTGAAGGCCGGCGGGTCGAGAATGATAAGGTCGTAAGGCCCCCGGCCTCCCTGCTGGCCCATGGAGGTCAGCAGGCGGAACACGTCCTCCCGCAGAAACTGGATGTTTTCAAGGCCGTTCAGGGCGGCGTTGTCCCGCGCGGTGTCCAGGGCGGTCTGGGATACGTCCACCGCCGTGACGGAGACCGCCCCGCCCATAGCGGCATGGAGAGCGAAGCCCCCTGTGTGCGTGAAGCAGTCCAGCACCGTCCGGCCCTGGGAAAGCTCCATCACCGCCCGCCGGTTGGCGAGCTGGTCGAGAAAAAAGCCGGTCTTCTGACCGTTTATATAGTCCACGCCGAAGCGTATGCCGTTTTGCGTGATGACCGTCTGGCCGGAGGCGTGGCCTACGGCCCAGCCGACGTAGGGGGGCAGGCCCTCCTTATGCCGGAGAGGGCTGTCGCTGCGCTCATAGACGGCGGAGACCTGGCCTCCCAGCTCGTCCAGCAGCAGGGGGTAGAGAAGGCCCTTCATTCGGTCTGTCCCGGCGCACAGCACCTCTGTCACCAGCACGTCGTTATAGCGGTCAACGGTCAGGCCGGGGAGCTGGTCGGCCTCCCCAAACACCAGGCGGCAGGCGGGGAAATGAGGCCCCATCACCATCCGCCGGTATTCCACGGCGTAGTGTATCCGGCGGCGATAAAACGCCTCGTCAAAGCGGTCGTTGGTGTTCCGGGACAGGAGCCGCACCTGTATTTTGGAGACATGGCTGCCGTAGCCAGCCCCCAGCCACCGGCCCTTGGGAGAATATACGTCTACAATGTCCCCGGTCTGCCAGCCGCCCTCGTCGTCTGTTATCTTGGCGGCGTACACCCAGGGATGGCCGCCGCGAAGCGCGCGTTCCCCCTTTGGGGTGACGGTCAGCTTTGGATAGGGTCTGTCCATGATCAGTCCTCCTTCGTGTTGCCGGAGGCGGAGCCTGTCGGCTCGCCGGAGACGGAAACCGCCGCCTCGCCGGAGGCGTCCTCCTCCGGCCAGGTATAGCCCCAGGCCCCGACGGCAGATATGCCGCTGTCCACCACCTGATAGAGCACAGCATCCGGTTCTGTGGCGATGGAATAGGTCAGCGTACCATCCCGCACGTCCAGGCCGTATATGACCCCCTCGGTGGTGTCCGGCGTCAGCTCAACGGTCAGATCCTGGCCCTCCAGGTCAACGGAGCATATCTCATAGGGGGTGTTGAAGTAGAGCCTGTCGTCCATTAGAATCAGCCCGGAATACAGCCCGGAGCGGTGGCTGCCCTCTACGCCCCAAATGGGCCAGCCCTCGTCCACAGAGAGGAGAAGCTCCGTCTCCCAGCTGGCCCGGTCGCAACGGAAGAGATTAAAGTCCTCGTCTATGTAGTAGCAGTAGTCTCCATAAAATATGACCCTGGTCATGGCCGCGAGCCAGGGGGCCTCCTCCAATTCGCCGCCGGGAACTGATTCCTCGCTGTCCCAGCCGTAATGGCCGGTGTCTCCGGCGTTTGACTCGTCAAACAGGAAGTAGAGGTGGCGTATAAGGCCCATTTTGGCGTTTTTGCCGTCGTCCCATGTGCAGTCGGAGAAATACCGCGTCCCGTCCAGGGTGACGAGTATCCAGGCGTGATCCATCTCCTCGCTGTAGGTAGCCACGCCCTCCAGTACGGCCAGCTCCGCCAGATAGGCAAAGCCCGCCGCGTATCCCGTGCAGACCGCCGACCCCTCTACAATCGCGCCATAGGCTGTCTGGCTGCGGACAGTGGCCCCATAATCCACGTTCAGGCACATCCAGTCGTGGAGCGCCGTCAGCTTTTCCAGGTCGGTCATGTCCTCATCGATGCAGGAGGCAATGGCGGCCATGCCCGCCTCATACAGCAGCGTCTCCTGCTCGTCCTCCGTGACGGCAATGGCGGGGATGGACAGGGAAAAAAGTGTAACAAGCCCTAACAGCAGGGCCAGGATTCTTTTCATTGTGTGCTCCTTTCCGGCCCGCCGGCGCGCGGGTCGGTCTGCAAATATCTGTCCCTTATTTTATCATTACCGGGGACGGGACTCAACAATAAGTTTTCCCTTGGGAGCAAAAAATGATTGCTTATACGGGAATGTCGTGTTAAAATACAAACAGCATCGTCAGGAGTGAAGCTAAGTGCTTTTATGTGATATAGACCAGGCTGCCGCCCTGCTCCGTCAGGCGGAGGACGTCCTGATTATCACCCATATCCGGCCGGACGGGGACGCCGCGGGCAGCGGCTGCGCCCTCTGCCTGGGCCTGCGGGCCATGGGAAAACGGGCGTTTCTGGCAGAAAATCCCCCCTCTATGGGGCGGTATGAAAAATATATGACACCCTATTTCGCCCCGCCGGACTTTGTCCCCGCGTTTGTCGTCGCGGTGGACACTCCCGGCCCTGGACAGTATCCCCCCGGCTGGGAGTCGTTTGCGGAGCGGACGGATCTATCCATCGACCACCACGGCACCAACAGCGGCTATGCGAAGGCCACCCTTCTGGAGGGGGACAGCGCCGCCGCCGGAGAGCTTGTCTATCTGGTTCTGGAGGCACTGGACGTGCCCCTGTCCCCGGCCATGGCGGAGGCGCTGTATACAGCCCTGGCGACGGACACCAACGGCTTCCGCACGGCGGATACCACCGCAAGGACGCTGTATATCGCTTCCCGGCTGTATAACCAGGGCTTTGACACGGCGGCCCTGACCCGGGCGCTGTTTGAGACGAAAACCGCCGCCCGCCTGCGGCTGGAATCGTTTCTTTTTGGCTCCATGCGGTTCCCGAAAAGGGACATATGTGTCATGACCCTCCCCCTGACTGCCATACGGAGCTGTGGGGCGGGGGAGGACGACTTGGACAAAATCTCCCTTCTTACCATGACGCCGGAGGGTGTGAAATATGGCCTGCTCCTTCGCGAGCTGGAGGACGGGACATGGAAGATTTCCCTGCGGACGGATGGCTCCGCGAATGCGGGGGACATCCTGCGGTCTGTCGGCGGGGGAGGCCACGCCGCTGCCGCCGGGGCTGTGCTGCCGGGTGCGCCGGAGGCAATAGAAAAGGCTGTTTTGTCCGCCCTGGAGGAAGTTATATAAATATTGTGACCCAGGCGTCGGAGGGCGCCAAAATTATAAATTTGTGAAGGAGAAACGAAATGAGTAAACGCATCCTATCCCTGCTTTTGGCTCTGGTTCTGTGCCTGGGCCTGGGCACGGCGGCGCTGGCTGACAGCGACAGCTTCCTTGACCTGGTGGACGAGGTCTATGAGGTCACTGAGGAGCTGCATCTCAGCCGCCTGACCATCGACGAGAACAGCTCTCTCACCGCCCCGGAGGGCTATGTCCCCGTGGTCACGGTGGACGGCTACCTCAAGACCATCGAGGAGGGCACTGCCTACGCCTTCTATGGCAATGTGGACGTGTACCCCCTGGCGGATGCCATTGTGAGTGAGAACATCCGCGGCGCTTCCGCCGCCTATGTGGAGGACGGCGCGTCCGTGTCCTTTGAGGATCAGGTGTTCCTGTCCTATGGCTACATCAGCGGCGAGTATTTCGACGCGGACGGGGACGGCGTTCTGACTGAGGACGAGTGGCAGTCCGACACCACCAACGAATACGGCAGCAAGTTCGGTATGTCTGCCGGCATCCTCGCAAACGGCGAGGAGACCACTGTTGACCTGACCGACGTGACCGTGCTGTCCGCCTCCGGCTCCACCTCCAACGGCGTGTTTGCCGCCAACGGCTCCACCATCACCATCACCGATTCCACCGTCATCACCAACAACTCCCAGGGTCATGCCCTGGACGCCACCTTCGGCGGAACCTTCATCGTGGACAACTGCGTCCTGCGCACCAACGGCGGCTCCTCCTCCGTTCTGTCCACTGACTTCGGCGGCGGCTTTTTTAAGGTCACCAACACCTACTGCGAGTCCAACACCACCGGCTCCGGCGCCATCTACGCCGCCGGCTCCTCCATCTTCGTGCTGGAGGACTGTGTCCTGCACACCAATAAGTCCGAGACCGTCATGAACGCCCACAACAACAGCGTTGTGGTGCTGAAGGACTGCTCCCTGTACGGCCCGGAGATCTTTGACGGCCACCAGGCAATGCCTTCTCCCGAGAACGCCTCCGGCGACACCACCTTCAGCTTTGACTGCACCTATGAGGCGGTGGATAACGCCATCATCCACGAGCAGGGCGGCGTTACCACCCACTACATCATCAACTGCGACACCTCCGCCTGCTCTGCGGACTACGCCATCCAGGTGGAGTATGAAGACGGCATGGGCGCCGGCAAGGTCTATGTAAACCTGTGGGATACCGAGCTGACCGGCGACATCTACTGCTATGAGGGCGGCGTTGTGGAGCTGAACCTCTACGAGGGCGCTGTCTTCACCGGCGAGGTCATCAAGGACGGCGAGTGCGAGGTCACCATCAACGTCTACAACGGCGGCGAGTATATCGGCGAGTACGAGGCCAACTATATCGACGAGACCGTGGCCGCTCCTGAGTATTCCGAGGACACCTACGGCTCTATCGAATGGATCATGAACGAGTCCGGCCTGTGGGCCGCCGGCAACAGCTGGTCCAGCTATGAGACCGCCTATGACACCTATGTCCAGCCTGTTATCGCTGCCGCTTCCGCCAACGTAAACGGCGAGGCCAACGAGGCTACCGTGGTCACCGCTTCCGGCGAGACCGAGGCCAATGTGGATATTTTCGACCTCTACATCGAGTATATGCGCAGCCAGCTGATTGAGGGGGACGAGTTCTATGAAGAGTTCTCCGCTGCGCTGGATTCCGTGCATGAGGCAGGCTACGATGAATCCACCATGCCCTTCGAGATGCTTATCTCCATGGGCGCTTACGGCTATGAGGACTTCGCCGCCTATTATCTGGAAAATGGCGAGATCCCCCCGGTGGCCGAGTGGTAAAAAACAAATAAGCTTTAATATACCCTAAATAAACGTAAAGGGCGCAAGCCCTTTACGTTTATTTATTGCGTTATTTGCAAAAAAGGACTTGACGAGCGCCGAGCCGAAAAATGTGTAATATTGTTAATCGGGAAACGATGCGGGCCGGGAGCCGTATCGTTGCCTATCGCCGGCCATCGCCCCTGTATATGGGCCAATACACTTTATGTGACTCCCCTTTCTCCTCTTAATGCTTTCTTATCATACCAAGAAAACTCCTTTACTGTAATTTTTGCTGCTTAAGCGCGCAGGGGCGTTGGTTTACGGCGAATTTCCTAATTTTAAAGCATTATTTTCCGCAAAGGCTCAAGGCCCTTGCGGATTTTTCTTATGTCAGCACAGGCTGAAGCTGACGCCCCTCCCAGGCGGCCTCTACGGCGGCGGCAATCTGCCCGTAGTCGCAGCTCAGGGATGTGGGCTTGGCGGCGGGGTCGTCCTGGCGGAAGGGGACGAAATAAATGTTCTTCCGATTCAGAAGCCGGCCTATCTTCTCCGCCGAAGCGCCCAGGCCGTCGTTGGTGGACACGCCGATAACCAAAGGCTTACCGTTTCGCAGATGGCCCTTGGCGGCCATGGTGACGGCGGTGTCTGTGATGCCGTGGGCGAGCTTCCCCAATGTGTTTCCCGTGCAGGGGACGATGGCCAGCACGTCGATGACGTTGCCGGGGCCAAGAGGCTCCGCGTCAAAAATAGTCGTGACGGCGCTGCGGCCGCTCTCCTTCTCCAGCAGAGACAGCCAATCCCTGCCGGGGCCGAAGCGGCTGTCCCGCAGGGCGTTCTCGCTGAGGATGGGGTAAACCTCAAACTGGCGGCACAGGGCGGGAAGCACCTGGGCCAGCTTTCCAAAGGAGCAGTAGGAGCCGGTCAGGGCAAGCCCCAGGCGCAGCTTATTGTTTTCCATGGTTTTCCTCCTCCATGACACGATAGATGGCCTCGGCCATCACGTCTGCCGCCGCCTTGGGCGCATACAGGCCGGGCAGTCCCGGGGCCTTCAGAACGGCGGCGCCGTCGGCCCAGCCCCCGGGCGCGCTGGCAAGCTCCAGGCACAGCGCCCCACCGTAGTCTCCGGAGAGCACGGGGGCGGGGAGGGTGTTCCCCAGAATGTCGATTGTCGGGGGGATGGCGGTCAGCTCCACGGCCCGGCAGCCCACCGCCCTGGCGGCGGCACGGTCGCTCCGGCTCCTGGCCGCCACGGTCACGTGAACGCCCAGGGAGGACAGCATCCCCGCGAGAAACCGTCCAATACGCCCATACCCGGCCACCAGCGCCTCCGCGCCCATCATGGCCCGGCAGGAGCGGCGCATCAGCAGCTCCAGCGCGCCCTCCGCCGTCAGGGCGGCGTTTTCAATGGCGTATATCTCGTCCCGCCAATAGGGAATGCCGGTCTGCATGGCCGGGGGCGCGTTGATGTTGCCGCTGTCCGCTGTGACAGCGTGGCCGTCCGCCTCCAGCCGCTTTCGCAGATACAGGAACCGCGGGTCGGCTCCCAGAAAGGTAAAATCCACATTCATCACCTCTTGCCATGCTATGCGTTTGCGCCTTTTTTTGATAAAAAGCGCATGGACGGCAAGCGGCGAAAAAAAGGAGAAGCCCGTGCAAAACGCACAGACTTCTCCTTAAAATTTATGAGACGCTTTATTTGATTTTGTCGGCGCTTACAGTGTCTGAGAGGCGGTGATAATGGCCATCTTATAGACCTCATCTGCCACGCAGCCGCGGGACAGGTCGTTGATGGGGGCGTTCAGGCCGAGCAGCAGGGGGCCGTAGGCCGCGAAGCCGCCGAAGCGCTGGGCAATCTTGTAGCCGATGTTGGCCGCGTTCACATCCGGGAAGATGAAGGTGTTGGCATAGCCGGCCACAGGGCTGCCGGGGAATTTGAGCTGGCCCACAGTGGGGGAGACGGCGGCGTCGAACTGCATCTCGCCGTCCACGGGAGTGTCAGGCATGGCGGCCTTGGCCTTGGCGCAGGCGTTCTGCATCAGGGTGACGGTGTCGTCCTTGGCGGAGCCCTTGGTGGAGAAGCTCAGGAAAGCAACCTTGGGGTCGATGCCGAACTTGCGGGCGACCTTGGCGGTCTCCACAGCGGACTCCACCAGCTGATCCTCGGTGGGATGAATGGTGATGGCGCAGTCGCCCATGGCGTATTTCTCCTCCACGCCGTCCTTCTCACGAACCATAATAAATGTGCCGGACACGTTGCTGTTGCCGGGCTTGGTCTTGATGAGCTGGAGCGCGGGACGCACGGTGTCGGCAGTGGAGTAGGTGGCGCCGCCCAGCAGGCAGTCGGCCTTGCCCATCTTCACCAGCATGGTGCCGAAATAGTTGCCCTTGAGCAGGTTCTTGCGGCAGTCCTCCGGGGTCATCTTGCCCTTGCGAAGCTCTACCATCTTGTCCACCATGGCGTCCATCTCAGGGTAGGTGGCCGGGTCGATGACCTCCACGCCGTCGATGTTGAAGCCGCCGGACTTGGCGGCAGCCTGGACGTCCGCCACGACGCCGATCAGGATGGGCTGCAGGAAGCCGCCCTTCATCAGCCGGTCGGTGGCCTCCAGGATGCGCGCATCGGTGCCCTCGGTGAATACGATGGTCTTTTTCTCGGCGGCCTTCAGCGCCTCGATCAGTTCCTCAAACATAGACTGTATCCTCCAAAATTTTAAAATATGTATGTACGCGAAAAATCAAGGTGGGACGCAAAGCCCGCCCGTATAAAACATGGTAACACTTAACCGGCTAAAATGCAAGTTTCTGTTTACAAAAAAACCGCTTTCGTATATAATACTGGATGTTATCGTCAAAATCAGAAGGGAGAGACAGAACGTGGATAGGCGGCAGTTTTGCGAAAACCTGGCCAAGCTGCGCCGGGAGAAGGGCGTATCCCAGCGGAAGGCCGCCGGGGATCTGCAAATCTCCCAGGCTTTGCTGAGTCATTATGAAAACGGCGCAAGAGAGCCAGGACTGGCTTTTGTGTGCCGGGCCTGCGACTATTATGGGGTGACGGCGGACTATCTTTTGGGCCGTACCGGCGACCGGATAGAGACAGATTCCAGCGCGGCGTGCCTGAGCCATCTGGCCCAGCAGCTCCGGCAGCTGGCGGAGGAGGCGGAAGAGCATATAAAATGAAGCAGGAGAACATTCGGAATTTTTCCATCATTGCCCACATCGACCACGGCAAATCCACCCTGTCCGACCGGCTCATTGAGCTGTGCGGCGCGGTGGAGGCCCGGCAGATGGAGGATCAGATACTGGATAACATGGATCTGGAGCGGGAGCGGGGCATCACCATCAAGGCCCGGGCCGTGACCCTCTACTGGAAGGACTATCAGCTGAACCTTATAGACACCCCGGGCCATGTGGACTTTAACTACGAGGTCAGCCGCTCTCTGGCCGCCTGCGAGGGGGCGGTGCTGGTGGTGGATGCCTCCCAGGGCGTAGAGGCGCAGACCCTGGCGAATACCTATCTTGCCCTGGAGCACGACCTGGAGATACTGCCGGTCATCAACAAAATCGACCTACCCGCCGCTGACCCCGCCCGCGTGAAGGCGGAGGTGGAGGACATCATTGGCATCCCGGCCATGGACGCGCCGGAGATTTCCGCCAAAAACGGGGTGAATATCCCGGCGGTGCTGGAGGGGATTTTAAGCTCTGTTCCCGCTCCCAGCGGGGATGAGAACGCCCCTCTGAAGGCCCTGGTGTTTGACAGCCAGTATGACAGCTATCGCGGCGTTATCGTCCTGGTGCGCCTCAAGGATGGCGTTCTGGAAAAGGACATGGACGTGACCTTCATGGCCACCGACGCATCCTATAAGGTGGTGGAGGTGGGCCATCTGCTCCCCACTCATCTGGAGCCGTGCCAGCGGCTGACAGCCGGGGAGGTGGGCTATTTCACCGCAAGCATCAAAAACGTGGCGGATACCCGCGTGGGCGATACCGTCACGGGCACGGCCAACCCCACGGCGGAGCCGCTTCCCGGCTACCGCCCCGCCCGGAGCATGGTCTACTGCGGCATTTACACGGAGGACGGCTCCAAATACCCCGATTTGCGGGATGCGCTGGAAAAGCTGCACCTGAATGACGCCTCCCTGGCCTTTGAGCCGGAATCCTCTGCCGCTCTGGGCTTTGGCTTCCGCTGCGGCTTTTTGGGGATGCTCCATCTGGAAATCGTTCAGGAGCGGCTGGAGCGGGAGTTTGACCTGGATCTGGTGACGACGCTGCCCTCCGTGGTCTATGAGATAGAGCTGACGGACGGCACGGTGAAGCACGTCTCGAATCCTCACGACTATCCGGAGGTATCAAGCATTCTGGAGGCCCGGGAGCCGTATGTCAATATGTCCATCATCACTCCCTCGGAATTTGTGGGGAACATCATGCCCCTCTGCCAGGACAGGCGGGGGGAGTATAAGGGGATGCAGTATCTTGACCAGCGGCTGGTGAAGCTGACCTATGAGATGCCTCTGGGGGAGATTATCTATAACTTTTTCGATACCCTCAAGGCCCGTACCAAGGGCTATGCCTCCATGGACTATGAATATTCCTGCTATAAGCCCTCGGAGCTTGTGAAGGTGGATTTGCTCTTACACGGCGAGCCGGTGGACGCCCTGAGCCTTATTGCCCACAAGGATAAGGCGTACCCCAGGGCCAGAAAGCTCTGCGAGAAGCTGAAGGAGAACATCCCCCGCCAGCTCTTCGAGGTGCCGATCCAGGCGGCCATCGGGGGCAAGATCATCGCCAGGGAGACGGTGAAGGCCCTGCGAAAGGACGTTCTGGCCAAGTGCTACGGCGGCGACATCACCCGCAAAAAGAAGCTGCTGGAAAAGCAGAAGGAGGGCAAAAAGAAAATGCGCTCCCTGGGCAGCGTTCAGCTCCCTACAGAGGCGTTCCTTGCCGTTTTGAAGCTGGACGAATGATACATGAGATAAAGGAGATATGCGCGTGACGCGGGAACGACAGGGTTCGGGAGTAAGACTTTTGCTGATTTTCGGGATTTTGCTGTGTTTTGCGGCGGTGTGCTGGCTGGCGCTCAGAGCCGTGGAAAAAACGGAGGAAACGGACGAGCTGGAGTCGGAAACAGAAGCGGAGGAGGAAACGGAAGCGGAGCCGGAGGCGACTGCTGCGGCAGAGATAGCCTACACCGAGGCTGTATACGTAAACGACGACGGAGTGGAGTTCCAGGTAGAGTACGGCACCTCCAACAGCTCGGAGATTGATGTGAGCATCCTTTCCAATCCCTCTGTAAAGAACAATGTGGATCTGGCGGCCTGGGTGATGATGGCCTGGGAGAACCAGTGGGGCTATGTGTGGGGCACCTATGGAAAAATATTGACCGAGGAGGAATATCAGTCGAAGCTGACCCAATACCCGGACGGCGTGGGCAGCTACAGTATGTTCATTTTGACGCACTGGCTGGGCCATCGGACGGTGGACTGCGTGGGGCTTATAAAGTCCTATGGCTGGTATGACCCGGACACGGGAAGTATCGTATATAACACCAATGATATGCCGGATGTCACCACGGAGGGAATGTATGAAGCCGCTACGGTGACAGGAACCATAGACACCATCCCGGAAACCGTTGGCCTTATTGTATACCGCAACAAAGGCCATGTGGGCGTCTACGTTGGAGACGGCTATGTCATCGAGGCCATCGGCACCGAAGGCGGCGTCGTTAGAACGGCGATAGATGGCCGGGAGTGGACGGACTGGTTTGAGTGTCCGTATATTACATATTGCTGATACGACCGAAGGAAAAAGGCAGCATCGAAGTGGGTACACTTGATGCTGCCTTAAATAATTCTTAAGTAACTGTTTTGCCGGAGTTAAAACAGTGTGCAGTTAAAATTGCTATGATCCGCTTTCTTTCTAGTAGCCATTGCAAAAAACGGTTTGAAGGAATTAAATAAATCAAAAGGCGCGTTGAGCATGGATTAACTCATACTATTTTTATAAGCCGTCCCCCACGCCTCCATAGCGTCAAGGATAGGATTCATTGACTCTCCCAATGCACTGAGAGAATACTCTACTCTCGGCGGAACCTCAGCATAAACAGTACGAATCACAATCCCATCATCCTCCATAGATCGCAGGCTGTCTGTCAATACCTTCTGACTGATCCCCTCCAAATCGCGCCGCAGCTCATTAAACCGCCAGGGACGGGTTCGCAGATTCCGCAAAATCAGCAGTTTCCATTTGCTTCCTATCAATTCAACCGTCGTTGCAACAGGGCAGGCTGGCAGCTCGTCCTTCGTCTTCATAAAAGGCACCTCACATTACATTCTATTTTGCTCTAACATCAAATCCGAATGTTATACTCGAATTATAATACAGCACGCCGTTAAAATCAATAGATAGACCGTGAAGATTCTATGGACAAACCCGTGGAAAATCCATGGGTCACCTTTTTGTTACCATGTAATAAAAAGGTGCGTACTTGTTTTCAGAGCCGGCTCCGATATAATGAAAATTACAGAGAGCAAGACAGCTCTTGAATACAAATACGGAGGTAATCAACCATGGCACTTTCTAATCTTTTTGGATGGAACAACAAGGCGGCTTCCGCCTCTTCCTGCGGCGCAGCCTGCGGAGCGTCGGACAAGCCGGAAGAAAAGCCCGCTGCCTGCGGCTCCGCCTGTGGCGCGGCTGACAAACCGGCTGAAACTCCTGCCGCTTGCGGTTCTGCCTGCGGCGCTGGTGACAAACCGGCAGAGGCTCCCACGGCCTGCGGGTCTGCCTGCGGCGCGGCTGACAAGTAATTCCATCCGCAAACCAATCGCCTGGTGAGCCGGTATCCATATATCGAGTATCGGTTCATCAGGCGCCTGCGAAACAATATCCGTTCATCGGATTTTACGATATAACCCCAAAGGAGGCCATGCTTTATGAACCAGTATTTTTCCTTTCAATGGCATATTACAGACGAGTGCGATCAGCGGTGCAAGCACTGCTACATCT
>JAJBVW010000198.1 GCA_020866945.1 Oscillospiraceae bacterium | reverse complement strand
CACACCCTGACAAAGACTGCCGGTTCGGCGAGAACTGTCGCCGGCGTAAAAATGGCTGATGCCGCCCATCAGGGCGGAAAGGAATTTCCCGCCGCTCCAAAGCTCCGCCGCGAGGCCGAAGCCTACTGCGGCAGCGGAGCTGTCGTAGATGTCCGCCGCGATGAGAGCCATCAGCCGCTGGAATGGTTCCGGGGTATAGCCCAGAAGAACGCTCAAAAGCTGCTGCTGGGAGATAGATGTGTAGGGCAGCAGAGACAAAAACAGCATAGCTAGAGGCCAAAGAGAAAGAAACAGGTAGTAGGCCCCGCTGGTGGCGTAAAGCCCCAGCCTGGCTGTCGAAAGAGACTGGGCAAACGCCGCGATTTTTTTCTTCATTACACGGATTTCTTCCATGCGATTAGTATGCGCAGAAGGGGAGCAGGATAATTTCTGCATGATGTTTTTATAAAGAGCAAGTCACCACGCTGCCCGGGACCTTCGCTGGCCGGGGGTTCAGCTTGTCAAAAAACATATGCATAACTTCAAGAAACTTGCAAAATAGAGGTGCAGGGGTGTATATTCTTATGGCAGGAATATCTGGACATGGAAGAGCAGTTCCGCAAGACAGAGGGAAAAAATTAGTTTATGTATAGAGAAAAGAAACCATGGAGCGTGTATTTACAGAAGTGAAAGGGAAGCATTTGATGTAATATATACATCATAGCGTTTGAAACCATTTGGGAGCAGGACGCTGTTACAGTGCATTACGGAAGTATGAGATTGAGATATAGAGCAATACATATTAGATTTATCCTGATGGTGCTGACCATTATGCTCTCCGGGATGCGGTCCTCTCTCTCCCTGCGGGAGGAGGATGCTATCGCATCCCGCACAATGGAGTCAGTCCAGGAAGCGGAGAGTGCTGCGGCGTCTTCCGCTGTCGCTGTGTCCGCGGTTGCGGCGGAACTAACTGCCACAGCAGTGCCGACTGTCACAGCGGAACCAACAGACGCGCCATCCCCAACCGCAGCGGAACAGATAACGACTAAACAGAATGCCGACGTTCGTCTATTTATCACGGAGCAGACGGGCCATCCGGCATTGATGGCGTTGGAGGCAGACGGGCTGTTCCACGCGGACAACTGCATGACAAGAGGGCAGTTTTGTTTATTGCTGTCCGCCATGCTTGATGGTCTGCCGGAAGAAACAGTCTGTCCTTACCCGGATGTGGCAGAAGAAAGCGAGGCATATGAGGCCATTACGAGATTATATTTTGCGGGGATATTGACGGAGACAGAGGGAGAAAATTTTGTTCCTAGCCAATATGTTTCAAGGGCCTGGGCTGCTGCCGTCCTGCGGCGACTGTCGTCCTGTTTTTCAGGGTCGGAGCAGACGCGAGCGCTTGCCCTGGCGGATGATGTTGCTGTCGGCGCTACCAGCGAGAAAGGTACGGTTCGGGGAGAGAGCGAACTGCTTCGCCGGGGGGAGGTCGCCGTAATATTTGTGCGCCTTGCTGGACGGGATGGGACACTCGATGAGGATGCGCTGTTCTTCTCTGGAAATATCCCGGCGGATATGGATACGGCCAGTTGGGCCTGGGCCTATGTCACAGACGCGCTGACGGAGGGATCAGTGGAAACGGCGGAGCCGGGCGTTTATCGGCTGTATGGCTGGCTTTATGCCGCCTGGGATGACGGATCCATCATGCGGGATATGGATTACGGCGTAGGGCCCATTGGCCAGGACGGACGGTATACCACCGGCAGCGAGGAGTTGGACGGCTATCTGGCGCAGGCGCTGGAGGAGAGCGGCGCGAATGACCTGGCGGAGCAGGAGGAGGCTTTGGCTGCGGTCTATCTCTATATCAAAAATAATTTTGAATATCTGGTCATGGCGGAGGATATGACGACAGAGGACGTGGGGACTACCGGCTGGGAATACGCCCGGGCGCTGCGCTTTTTTCAAAACGGCGGTGGCACCTGCTACGGCTATTCAGCAGCTTTTGGCCTCCTGGCCCGCCTCCTGGGGGAGACAGCCTATATTGTAGCCGGACAAGTCAATCAGTATTATGGGGCGCACAGCTGGGTCGTCATTCCCGAGGACGGGATAAACTGGATATACGATGTGGAGCTGGAGGACGCCCGCCCCGAACGACATGGAGATTTGGCCCTGTTCCACATTCAGAATTATGAGATATACAACTATTGGTACGAACCGGATTGGTGATTATTGAAAAACATGGTGAAAGCATATTTTTTGGATTGGAGCGGCGTCTCTCTACCGGAGAGTGCCATGGCTTTGCTGCCCGCATGGCGGCGGGAGCGGGCGGCTGGACTGCGCCGTCTCGCATCTCAAGAGGAGAGTATATGGACAGGCCTGCTGTGGCGTTATGCCATGGAGGAAAACGGCCTCGACCCGGATATGCCAATCTCTATTCTCCCGGCGGGCAAACCGACAGCGGCGGATGGGGAGGCGTTTTTCAGCCTCTCGAACTCCGGATCTCTGGCGCTGTGCGCCATAGGAAGCAAACCGGTCGGCGTGGATGTGCAGCAGGTGAAGGCTGTGAATCTTTCCATTGCCAGGCGGTTTCATCCAGGGGAACGGGAATGGCTTGATGTCCAGCCGGAGGAGGAGCGTGAGCGGGCCTTCTTTCGCATTTGGACGCGGAAGGAGGCGTGGGTCAAGGCGGTCAGCGACGAGGAAATTCTTTCTCTTTCTCAAACGGATGTAATCCACCCCTTGCCAGATTGGGGGTTTATGGATTATAATGTAATTGTAAAGAATGTGTCAAGTCAGTACCTGGCCGCTCTTTGCAGTCAGGGAGAGGCGCTTCCTGCCGCCCTGACAAAAATCCGGCCCGAGGCGCTACTGACTGCCCTTGGGAGAGAAAAAGAGGAAAACCCATCTTGAAAGGAGAACAAATGAAACGAGTTTTAAGTCTGCTTCTGGCGCTTAGTCTGGCCTTTTGTCTGGCCCTGCCAGCTGCCGCTTCCTCAGAGGAGGCAAGCTCCACTGTGGATGCCAGCGAGGAGACGCCCAGTGATGAAATGGTCATCGGCTATCAGGCCTATGAGCCGGTGGAGGAGCTGGGTATTGATCTGGACGGTCTCTATACCGGCGAGGACTACGGCGAGAGCCTTGGGGATATTACTGTAGCCGCCGGAGAGACCTGGACGGTAGAGGATAGCTGCGTGGTGGATTCCCTTGAGATTGAGGACGGAGCCACCGTGGAGGCAGACTTCCCTGTAATTGTGTTTTTCTCGGAGAGCAACACAGTAGAGAACGGCCAAGTCATTGGAAATGTCCAGTTCGTCAGCGATTATGACGAGGTGGTGGCCATTGTCCACACCAACGACACCCACGGCTTTTTGACCACAGAGCCGTATGTAAAGGGCCTGAAGACTCAGTTGGAGCAGTCCGGCAATTACAGTCTTGTCCTGGCCGTCAGCGGCGGCGACCTGTATGCCGGCGGCTACGCGGCGGCTCATGTGTATGAGGGCGAGTATATCCCCTATATCATGGCAATGATTTACGACTACTACACCTGGGGCAATAACGACGGCGGCATTACCGACCAGGGCCTGGGTACATATTTCCTGTCCATCCTGAGCCAGGAGAGCGGCCTGACCCCGCTTCTGGCGAATCAGAACGCCTCGGAGGACATCAACATGGTGGCCTATGCGGAGAGCTATGAGCCTGCGGTGGGCGTAGAAGAATTTGTGGATCTGTATTCCGATATTCTGTCCCTGAACGAGGACGGTACCATTGATTACAGCGCCATCGACCTGGAGAGCTATAATCTCTCCGCCGGGGACAACGCCCTGGACGACGGCGTGATCGTAGAGACTGCGAACGGCACCCTGATTGGGCTGTTTGGGGAGTCCACCCAGGGCGGATCTATCACCGATGCTTATTTTGCTGGTGGTCAGTCCACCATCACCGTGGCCCAGAACGCTTCGGATGCGCTGATTGCAGACGGAGCCAGCACGGTGGTCATGGTCTGCCACACCGGCTGGATGGGAGCCGACTCCACGGAGGCCAGCTCCAATGACACAAACTCCGCCCAGGTGGCCCTGAAGACCACGGGCATTGACGCCATCATCGACGCACACACCCACTCCGTTATCAATGACGGCGAGGGCTGGCTGTTTGATGAGTCTGAATCCGACACCATTGTGAACCAGGCCAACTGCAAGGGCGAGGCCATAGGCGTGCTGTACCTCTATCTGAAGGACGGCCAGGTGGTAGCCAAGGACAGCGAAAATCTGACCACCAACGACGACGGCGAATGGGAAGGCATTCAGCCGGACGAGGAGGTTCAGGCCGCGGTTGACCGCTGCTATGGCCGCCTGGAGGCGGACGGCTACACCAAGGTGTACGCCACCACGGAGTATTTCCTGAACGGCGAGCGCATCAGCTCCGGCGACGTGGGCGGCGGCGTCCGCGCCAATGAGACGAACCTGGGAGACCTGGTAGCCGATGGCATCCTCTATACCGCGCAGCAGCTTTGGGACGGGGATGAAATCTCCATCGCCCTGTATCCCGGCTTCTGGGTGCGCGCCTCCATTGAGGCGGGGGATATTACCTTGGTGGATGCTTTGTCCGTGTTTGCGAATCCCTTGAAGATTTATTACGCCGAGTACACGGCGGAGGAGCTTGTCAGCCTGATGAATACCTCCTGCTCCAAAATCGGAGAGGAGAACAACAATATGTATCAGGTGGCAGGCCTGACCTGCACCTATGACCCGGACACCTTCGCAGTCACGACTCTGACCGTTGGGGACGAGCTGATTTACGACCACGGGGAATACCTGGTGGACGAGGACTGGACGGTGGGCTGCGCCGCGGAGGTTGGCGGCGGCGACATGACTGTGCCGGACGGCACGGAGATCGTGGCCTCCAATTCCGAAATGGCCCAGCTTTGGTGCGAGTTCCTTGAAAATGCGGAGTATACCATCTATCCCGATGAGGTAGCCCCCGCCGGCCGCGTGACCCCGGCCGCGTAAAATGCCATAGCATATGAGAAGGCCCCGGCGGGAATTTCCCGCCGGGGCCTGTTTTCGATTGGATGCTGTGCCGCGGTCAAAGATTATTGGTCGAACTTGCCGCGGGGGGTGTATGTTGTGTGCAGCAGCTCGTGAGATTTGTGACCGCAAGGCTCGCCCAGATAGTTTTCATACAGGGCGATGATGTCCGGGTTTTCGTGGGACTTCCTGACCTGCTTGCCCTCGTCCTCGATGTAGAGAGCCTGCATACGGCGCTCCCTGTAGTCGGCCACATGGCCCAGGGTACGGGGCTGACCGCCGCCGTTAATGCAGCCGCCAGGGCAGCCCATGACCTCGATGAAGTGATAGGGGCTTTCGCCGTTTTTGACCTGCTCCATCAGAACATCCGCATTTTTCAGGCCGCTGGTGACGGCGATGTGGGCGGTAACGCCTTCCAGGAAGGAGTATTCCGGCTTGACGTTCTCGAAGGTGAGGGAGGCCTCCTTGATTTTCTCCAGACCCATGATGGGCTTGAGGTGCAGGTTCTCGCCGGGCATTTCCCGGCCTGTCACCAGCTCATATACCGTGCGGAGAGCTGCCTCCATCACGCCGCCGGTGACGCCGAATATATCCGCCGCGCCGGAGGAGAAGCCAAGGGGTGCGTCGAACTTGCCGTCCGGCAGGTTGGGGAAGTCGATGCCCATGGTGCGGATCATGCGTGTCAGCTCGCGGGTGGTGATAACGGCGTCCACGTTGGGGTTGCCGCCGTTTTGCATTTCAGGCCGCTGAATCTCATATTTCTTCGCCGTGCAGGGCATGACGGAAACCACATAGATGTCCTTGGGATCAACGCCCAGCTTTTCGGCATAATAGCTCTTGATGACCGCGCCCATCATGGTGTGAGGACTCTTGCAGGTGGAAAGGTGGTCAAGCTCGCTGGGGAAGGCGTGCTCGCAGTGCTTGATCCAGCCAGGGGAGCAGGAAGTTATCATGGGAAGAACAGCGCCCTCGCCCGTCAGAGCGGCCTTCAGCCGCTGGAGAAGCTCTGTACCTTCCTCCATGATGGTCAGGTCGGCGGCAAAGTTTGTGTCAAACACGTCGTCAAAGCCTAGGTCGTGAAGGGCGGTAGCCAGCTTGCCGGTGACGGGCTGGCCCACGGGCATATGGAAGTCCTCTCCCAGTGCGGCGCGTACAGCGGGGGCCACCTGGACGATGACCCGCTTGTTGGGGTTCGTCAGGGCGTTCCAGACCTTTTCTGTGCCATCTGTCTCCGTTAGGGCGGCGGTGGGGCAGACCAGGGTGCATTGACCGCACATGGCGCAGTCCGTGCTTTCCAGCGGCGCGCAGGTGGCGGGGGCGATAACGGTGTTGAAGCCCCGGTTCTGGGCGTAGATAACGCCCACGCCCTGCACGTCATGGCAGACGGTGACGCACCGGCGGAACAGAATGCACTTGGCGGAATTGCTGGCGATAGACGGTGAAATGTACACACGGGCGGGGGTCTTTTTGCCCTTGATGTGGGTCTCCTGGATGCCCAGGGTATTGCCGAGGATTTGCAGCTCGCAGTTTTGGTTCCGAGAGCAGAAGGTGCAGTCCTGGGGATGGTTGGAAATCAGCAGGTCATAGATGATTTTCCGGGCCAGGCGAACCCGCTCGGTGCTGGTGTGAACCACCATGCCGTCCGTGGCCTTCACGATGCAGGAGGCCATCAGGTTTTTCATGCCCTCAATCTCCACCACGCAGATACGGCAGGAGCCGTTGGTGTGGATACCAGGGAGATGGCAAAGGTGGGGGATGTCTATACCGGCCAGCTTCGCGGCCTCCATGACCGTAGAGCCGTCGGGAGCGGAGACGTGCTTTCCGTTAATTGTCAGTTCAACCATTTTACTACCTCCCTCAGTTTAGCACGATGGCGTCAAAGCGGCAGTTCTGCTTGCAGGTGCCGCACTTGATGCAGGCAGATGCGTCAATGACATGGGGCTGGCCCTTTTCGCCGGAAATGGCGTCCACAGGGCAGTTCCGGGCGCAAAGAGTGCAGCCGCGGCACTTGTCGCTGTCAATGGTGTAGGTGAACAGAGCCGTACACACATGGGCCGGGCATTTCTTGTCCCGCACGTGAGCGATATATTCGTCCTTGAAGTATTTCAGTGTGGTCAGAACAGGGTTCGGGGAGGTCTGACCCAGGGCGCACATGGCCGTCTGGCTGATGGTGCGGGCCAAAATTTCCAGATTGTCCAAATCCTCCATCTCGCCCTGGCCGCTGGTTATCTTTTCCAGCAGCTCCAGCATACGGGTGGTGCCGTCCCGGCAGGGGACGCAGTGGCCGCAGCTCTCGTCCTTCACAAAGTCCACGAAGTAGCGGGCAGTGTCCACCAGGCAGGTGTTCTCATCCATGGCAATCAGGCCGCCGGAACCCATGATGGCGCCGGCCTGGGTCAGAGACTCATAGTCCACGGACACGTCCAGATGCTCCTGCGTCAGGCAGCCGCCGGAGGGGCCGCCGGTCTGCACGGCCTTGAATGCCTTGCCGTCCTTCATACCGCCGCCGATTTTGAAGATAATGTCCCGCAGGGGAATGCCCATGGGGATTTCAATAATGCCGGAGTTCACCAGGTCGCCGGCCAGGGCAAAGACCTTGGTGCCCTTGGAGCGGCCCACACCATAGGAGGCGTATTTCTCTGCACCCATGTTGATGATGGCGGGGACGTTTGCCAGGGTCTCCACGTTGTTGATGGTGGTGGGGCAGCCCCACAGGCCACTCTGGAAGGGGAAGGGAGGCTTCTGCCGCGGTTCGCCGCGATGGCCCTCGATGGAGTTTATCAGGGCTGTCTCCTCGCCGCAGACGAAGGCACCCGCGCCGATGCGGATTTCGATGTCAAAGTTGAAGTCGCTGCCCAGGATATGCTCGCCCAGCAGGCCGGTGTCTCTGGCCTGCTGAATGGCCTCGGTGAGGCGCTCCACTGCCAGGGGGTATTCCGCCCGGACATAGACATAGCCCTTGTTAGCGCCGATGCAGTAGCCGCCGATGAGCAGGGCCTCTACGATGCTGTGAGGGTCGCCCTCCAGGATGCTTCTGTCCATGAACGCGCCGGGGTCGCCCTCGTCCGCGTTGCAGATGATGTATTTCTGGCCCTCCGGCTGGTCAAAGCCGGATTTCCACTTGGTGCCGGTGGGGAAGCCCGCGCCGCCGCGGCCACGCAGGCCGGAATCGGTGATTTCCTGAATGGTGCGCTCGCGGCCATATTCGTTCAGCACCTTTGCCAGGGCAAAATATCCGTCGTGGCCTATGTAGTCCTCAATAGAGGAATAGTCGATACGGCCCACGTTCCGCAGGGCGATCTTCACCTGAGTGGAGAAGAAGGGCAGGTCTTTGGTATAGGGAATATACTCGCCGGTGACGGTATCCTGGTAGCAGTATTCCGGAATGACGTTGCCGCCGATCAGGTGCTTATCCACGATCATCTTGATTTTTTCCGGAGTGAGGTTTCCATAGAATACCCCTTCCGGGTCAACGATCATGCAGGGACCCTGGGCGCAGAGGCCCACGCAGCCGGTAACGACCAGCCGCACCTCCTGAGAGAGGCCCCGAAGAGTGATGGCCTTTTTCAGCGCCTGCACGATAGCGTCGCTGTTGGAGGAATTGCATCCCGCACCGCCGCAGACGTATATTGTGTGACGATAGCCGGTGGTGCTCTCCTGGAAGGACTGGCGAAGCTCTTTTAAATCCTCAACGGTGTTGAGCTTGAGAGTGTATATAGACATCAGACGCCCTCCTCCTCATCCTTTTTATACCAGCTGTCGATAATGCCGGCCAGGTCGTCAGGCTTCACCTGGGGGTAGATGGTGGTGTCAATGACCATGGCGGGTGCCAGGCCGCAGGCGCCGATGCACCTTGCCACCTCAAAGGTGAACATTCCGTCCTTGGTGGTGTTCCCCACGGTGATGCCGAGCTGCTTTTGCAGAGCGTCCATGATGGATACGCCGCCGCGCACATAGCACGCCGTCCCCAGGCAGATGCGGATGGTGTGCTTGCCTCTTGGCTGATCGGAGAAGAAGGAATAGAACGTCGTCACGCCGGATACCTCAGCGATGGGTATATCCAATTCCTCGGCGACGATGCGCTGCACCTCCAGCGGCAGATAGCCGTATACGCCCTGCACAGTATGAAGAGCCTGGATAAGAGCACCCTGCTGGCCCTTATAGCTTGACAAAAGCTGGCGCACACGGTCAAGCAGTGCCTGCTCCGATTCGGCGCATCCAATGGCACAGTTGGTTTCGTTGCTCATTTTTGACCTCCTTTTGATTGGAAGATTCCATGATAGAATTTTTCGAAGATTGCCGAACATTGATGAATGAACGACATGAGACACTGACATTTGTCTATATTGTACTACTGGCGGCCCAAAAAGCGCAACAAAAGTTATTATAATCACGGAAAATAGTAAACAAAAATTTATGACCTCGATTAGTAATTTTGCTAGATTGTGAAATAGTTCATGCGCCAGTCAAAATCATACCAAAATTGAATTACAGCCATGTGCTGTTAACCGGGGAAGAAATAGACGAACATTTAGACGATAAATGCTTACATATCTAGTTCCATAAAAAAGAGCCGTCCGAGCAATTCGGGCGGCTCTGTAGCTGTGGTTATTAATCAGTCTTCTGCCAAAAACCTATCCAAAAACGCTATTTCCTCCGCTACGGGAAGATTCCTGCGGCAGACACAGTTGTCCAGGTCTACGGCGTCATAGATGGTCTCGTCGAAGACGGGACAGGCGGTTTTATAGGTTTCCAGGGGAACGTCCTCCAGAGGGGTTCCCGCGTGGACGAGACCGGCAGCGATGCCATAGGCCTCCCGGAAGGGGACGCCGTGGGCAACCAGCCAGTCGGCGCAGTCTGTTGCGTTTATGAAGCCGGTTCCGGCGGCCTTGCGCATGGCTTCTGGGTGAGGCGTCATACCGGACACCATGGGGGCCATGACGGACAGGCACAGCTTTGCCGTGTCCACCGCGTCAAAAACGGCCTGCTTGTCCTCCTGCATATCCTTGTTATAGGCAAGCGGCAGGCCCTTCAAAACGGTCAGCAGGGCGGTCAGGTCTCCGTAGACCCGGCCCGTCTTGCCGCGGATCAGCTCCGCCATATCCGGGTTTTTCTTCTGGGGCATGATGGAGGAGCCGGTGACAAAGCCCTCCGGCAGGGTGACAAAGCCAAATTCCAGGCTGGACCACAGCACCAGCTCCTCGGAAAGACGGCTCAGGTGGGTCATAATAAGGCTGCAGGCGCTCATCAGTTCCACGCAGAAGTCACGGTCGGAGACCGCGTCCATGCTGTTCAGACAGGGGCCGTCAAAGCCAAGTGCGGCGGCGGTCATGGCCCTGTCTGTAGGGAATGTGGTGCCCGCCAGCGCGCAGGCCCCTAGGGGACATTGATTCAGGCGTGCTCTTGCGTCCTTGATTCGTCCCACGTCGCGGGTCAGCATCATAGCATAGGCGCACAGGTAATGGCCCAGGGTGACGGGCTGCGCCCGCTGGAGGTGGGTGTACCCCGGCATCACTGCGTCCGCATACTCCGCCGCCTTGTCTCGCAGGGCTTTTATCACGTCATGGATCAGGGAGACCAGCTCGTCCTCCTGGTTGCGGAGATAGAGGCGCAAATCCGTGGCCACCTGGTCGTTCCGGCTGCGGGCAGTGTGCAGGCGTTTGCCTGCGTCACCAATGCGGGCGGTCAGCTCCATTTCCACAAAGGTGTGGATGTCTTCCGCGCCCATATCGATTTGCAACGTGCCGCTTTCAATGTCATCCAATATGCCGGTAAGCCCCGCCTGGATGGCCTCGCCGTCCTCCGGGGAGAGGATGCCCTGGGCCGTCAACATGGCGCTGTGAGCCAAGGAACCCTGGATGTCCTCCCGCCACATACGGCTGTCTACAGCGATGGAGGAATTCAGGGCCTTGGCGGCCTCGGCTACCGCGCCGCCCCAGAGATTATTCATGGTTCTGCGCGTCCACCATGGCCTGCACCTTGATGGGGAGACCATAGAGGTTAATGAAGCCCTGGGCGTCGGCCTGGTTGTAATCAGACTCGCCGAAGGTGGCAATCTGCTCAGAATACAGGCTGTAGGGGCTGGTGACGCCGGCGTTTATCATATTTCCCTTATAGAGCTTCAGCCGCACAGTGCCGGTAACCTTTTCCTGCGTCTTATCCACAAAGGCAGAGAGAGCCTCCCGCAGAGGCGTGAACCACTGACCGTTATACACAAGCTCCGCGAAAGTGATGGACAGCTTCTGCTTCTCGTGGGCGGTCATCTTGTCCAGGCAGATGCTCTCCAGAACGCTATGAGCCTTGTACAGGATAGCGCCGCCCGGGGTCTCATAAACGCCCCGGCACTTCATGCCGACGAGCCGGTTTTCTACGATGTCCAGCAGGCCAATGCCGTTGGCGCCGCCGATGGCGTTGAGCTGATAGATGATGTTTTTGGCACTCATCTTCACGCCGTCCAGAGCTACGGGAACGCCCTTTTCGAAGTCAATGGTCACATAGGTGGGCTTGTCCGGAGCCTGGATGGGGGAGACGCCCATCTCCAGGAAGCCCTCCTTCTCATACTGCGGCTCGTTGGCGGGATCCTCCAGGCCGAGCCCCTCATGAGACAGGTGCCAGAGGTTCTTATCCTTGGAGTAGTTGGTCTCCCGGTTGATGCGCAGAGGGATGTGGTGGGCCTCAGCGTAGTCGATCTCCTCGTCGCGGCTCTTGATGTCCCACTCCCGCCAGGGGGCGATAATCTTCATGTTAGGGGCAAAGTGCTTGATGGCCAGCTCGAAACGTACCTGGTCGTTGCCCTTGCCGGTGCAGCCGTGGGCGATAGCGTCCGCGCCCTCCTTGATGGCTACGTCTACCAGAGCCTTGCCGATGCAGGGGCGGGCGTGGCTGGTGCCAAGAAGGTATTCCTCGTAAATAGCCCCGGCCTTCATGGTGGGGATGATGTAGTTGTCCACATAGTCGTCCGTCAGATCCAGCACATACAGCTTGGAAGCGCCGGTCTTGATGGCCTTCTCCTCCAGACCCTCCAGCTCGTCGCCCTGGCCCACGTTCGCGGCCACAGCAATGACCTCGCAGTTATTATAATGCTCCTTCAGCCAGGGGATAATGATGGACGTATCCAGGCCGCCGGAATAGGCAAGAACTACTTTTTTGATGTCAGACATTGGTTTGTTTCCTCCATATACAATAAAATCAAATAAATTATTTTCTTCGTTGAACGTATGGTACGCCTAAAGACGATGAATATCAATAGTTTTATTCAGGAAAAGCATGAATATTTTCAAAATTAATTCTTTAACATCTCATGGGCGGCCAGACGGCCCCCGGCCAGGGAGAATCCAAAGGCATGACCGGATAGTGTGACGCTGTAATCCCCGGAGTCCACGCCGGAAATGTCAATCCCCGCGGCGTACAGACCAGGGATGGGCTGGCCGGACGGCTGGATGACCTGCATACGCTCATTCACAGCGATGCCGCCGTGGGTGGTTATCATATCCATGCCTGCCCGCACGGCGTAATAGGGGGCCTTGTCTATGGGCTTTAAGTACCGTCTGTCCTTGGCAAACAGTCCGTCATGACCCTGGGCACAGGCGGCGTTATAATCCGTTACCTCACGGGTCAGCGTCTGCGGGTCGATCCCGGCGGACTGGGCCAGCTCTTCCAGGCTGTCCCCCTGGAAAACGCTCCCGGCGGCAAGCTCCTTTTCCAGCGCCGCATATAGCTCAGTCATGCCGTTTTCCGCGATAGCGGGGTCAGCCATCATGGGGGGCAGGCCCTCATAGGCCCGGCGAAGAGACTCGCTGTCCAGAATGGCCCAGCACATTTTCCCCGGCTGGCGTGCCACGGCATTTTGGCCCAGGATGAAGTTCTGGCAGATGCTCTCATCACAGAAGCGGCGGCCCAGGGCGTTGACCCACAGGCAGTCCTCCCGGCGTATCAGGCCGGTTATCTCGCCCCGCCCCTTGAATACCGGGGCACATCCCTCGATGGCGATGTCCTTCACAATGGAGGCACCGGCTCCTTCCGCCAGAGTCAGGCCGTCCCCGGCCATGCGGATGCCCTTTAAATGCATATAAGCCTCCGGCTCACAGCCGGGTATCATGGCCCGCATTTTGCCCGGGTTTCCGGCGAAGCCCCCGGTGGCGATGAGTACGCCGTCCGCCTGGAAAGGGGTACGCTCGCCGTCTATCTCTGCCTCTGCACCGGTGATTGCGCCGTTTTCCATGGTCAGGGAAAGGCACCGGGCGTTCAGGCGGATGTCCACCCCCAGGGCGGCGCATTGGGCTTTCAGTACCTCCACGACCCGCGCCCCGGTGGGAGCGGGATAGGCCATATGGAATACCTCCGGCGACTGGTTCGGCATATGGTGTAGTACCCGCGTAAAGGGAACGCCCATGTCCGCCAGCCAGTCCACGGTGGGGCCGGAGGCGTCTATCAGCGCCCTTGTCAGCCGCCCGTCTGCCTTCCAGTGGGAAAACTCCATGGCTTCCCGGAACAAAACGTCGGGATCGGCGTCGATGTTGTTTCGCTTTTGCAGGCGGCTGCCCGCGCCGAACACACCCTCGGCATAGCGCCCATTGCCTCCGGCGGAACTGCGCTTTTCCAGCACCGTTACGCCGGCTCCGGCCTGGGCTATCGCCACGGCGCAGGCGAGGCCCGCTGCCCCGCCGCCGATGATAAGGATTTGATTCATATATAGATGACCTCCTAGTTAGAAATCGCGTCCGCCTTGTCCTTCCTCATGCCAAGCAACAGCACCGCCGCGCCGGCAATGGTGCAGGCGGCGGCCACGGCCAGAGCGACCTTCAGACCTGCGCCGTCGATAAGGAAGCCGCCCACGGCGGAGACGCAGATGTTGCCAATGGTTATCATAGCCGTCAGGAGGGACTGGGATTTGTTCATGTCCTTCAAATCCATATGCTCCCCGACATAGCGCACAGAGGCAGGGATGAACAGAGGATAGGACAGGGCCTGGAAAAAGGTAGCCCCGTACAGTCCCAGCATGGAACCGGCGGCGAATATCAGCGTGTTTTTCACTGCGAAGAACACACCGGCAAATTTCAGCATCCCTGTGCAGGAATATTTCCGCCGCAGCCGGTCGAACATCCACATTCCCGGAAGCTCCAGCACAGCGATATAGACAATATGTAATGACCTCCGATTTGTAGAAACGTGGATTTACCTGTATA
>JAJBVW010000126.1 GCA_020866945.1 Oscillospiraceae bacterium | reverse complement strand
CCCTGTTTTTGGGCAAATTGCCTCTTGACAAAGGTCATTACATATCAGGCATTCAAAACGCCCATGTCAGCGCTGTTTCCGCCTACGCCGTTCACGATTTGGATGGTGAAATTCAAAAAGAAGGAGTGGCCGAAAAATATCAGCGCCATTCCGCCCAGCAGAAACAGAAAGCTGCGGTACCGCCTGGCGTAGGCCGCAAGGCCCCGCTTTTCCCCGTCGTCCTCCGCCCACTTGGGTTTTTGGGGCGGCGCAGGGGGGATTCCGGCCCGGCAGAACAGGAGCATTAAAAACAGAAACAGGGCCGCTACGATAAGCCCTGCTGCCGGGATGGACAGAATGCCCGCCCGGACGGTCAGCAGGCCCATAACGGCGGACAGCGCCGCATAGGATGCGGAGCCAACGCCCCGGCACAGGCCGAAGGGAATTTCCGTCCCAAACCGCTCCAGATAAAAGGTGAAAGCGTTCACCAGCGGCTGAATGGAGACCACCAGCGCTATCAGCACGGTGAATACTGCCGTCAGGAAAAAGCCCTTTTCCAGCGAAAACATCAGGGCCAGCAGAGTTAGGGCGATTCCGGCGGCTTCCACTGTCATGACTGCCACTGGGGCGCGTCCCGCCCGGTCAGCCAGCGGCGCGGCGGCGGATTGCAGCAGCAGACCCAGCACATAACCTGCCGCTATAATTGCGCCGATTTGGCTGCTGGAATAGCCTCTGTCCAGCAAAAATACGCCTGCGTAGCTTACTGCTACGCAGTACAGCATCCAATACGCTCCATTCAGCGCCCCGTAAGCCGCGCTGCGGGCCTTTCTGGCCTGAAGCATTCTCTTCCCGGACATTGTCTGCCTCCAAAATTCATTAGGTTTCCAGTTCGATATTTTACTAAACGCCGGAAGGCAAGTCAATAAGAAAATCCCCGGTCAACCTTGACGCAGACCTGGGGGTAACGTTTGCGGTGTGTGATGTGATTTCTTTGACGCCGGTTGTTGACAGAAGACTGTCCAGTTGATAAACTATATTGATAACAAGATGAACCAAACAGAGCCCAAAGACAATCGAAAGCATTATATATTTATAGGATGACAGCAATGGAAGTGCGTGAATTTCAATCTATCTTGGAGCAGGTGGAGCAGGGGCAGCCCGCTGTACTGGTTCGGGAGGCGGAGGGCTGTGTGCACCGCCGAAGGTTCTGCCCGAAGGAACGGCTTGTTCTGCTGGGGGGTGGTCATATCGCCAAGGTGCTGTGCACTATGGGGGCACTGCTGGATTATTCCGTCACCGTGGTGGACGACCGGCCAACCTACGCCCAGCCCAGTCGATTCCCGGAGGCGGACAGGGTGATATGCGACAGCTTCGTGGACGCCATCGAGGGGCTGGCGCTTCATGAAAACAACTATGTATGCGTTATTACCCGAGGACACCGATGGGACGGCGACTGCCTGCGGAAGATCCTTTCCGGCCCTATGCCCTATTACCTTGGCATGATTGGCTCCAGCCGCCGGGTGGCGGCGCTGCTGGATTTGCTGGGGTCGGAGGGGTTTGACGTGCAGGCTCTTTCGCAAATACACGCACCCATTGGCCTGCGCATCGGGGCGCTGACCCCGGCGGAGATTGCCGTTTCTATCTGCGGGGAGCTGGTGCAGTGCCGTCGGCAGAAACCAGTAGAGAAATCAGAGGGGCCGTTTATGCCCCAGGAAAATACGGACCTTTCCATGCTGCGCTTCCTGGCAACGGGGGAGGGGCCGAGGGCCATGTGCCTGGTGCTGTCCACCCGGGGGTCAACCCCGGTGAAGGCCGGGGCCATGATGGCTGTTGACCGGCTGGGCCATGGCTACGGCACGGTAGGCGGCGGCTGCGGCGAGGCGGAGGTCATGACCGCCGCCAGACGCATCATCGGCACCGGCGCATCCCGCGTGGTGGAGGTGTCCATGGATGAGGACGTATCCGCCCTGGAAGGCATGGCCTGCGGCGGTACCATGCGGGTGTTGATTGAAGATGTGGTTATGCCCTGAAATTCTGTGGTGTTCCTGTGTTTATCCGGGAATGTCACCCACGCCGTCCAGAATAAGCCTGGGGCGGTAGGGATAATTGGCAACGTCCTCCCGTGCGGTGACGCCAGACAGCACCAGCGCGGTGTCCAGGCCGGTCTCGATGCCGGCGATAATGTCCGTGTCCATGCGGTCGCCAATCATGGCGGCGTTTTCCGAGTGTACGCCCAGAAGCCGCAGACCGGTGCGCATCATCAGGGGGTTGGGCTTGCCGACAAAATAGATAGGCGCTTTTGCCGGTGGCCAGCTCGATGGGAGAGATAAGCGCCCGGCAGGCGGGGGCAATACCTGTTTCCGTGGGGCCGGTTAGGTCAGAGTTGGTGCCGATGAGCTTGGCTCCGGCGTTTACCAGGCGGATGGCCTTTGTCATCTGCTCCAGGTTATAGCTGGATGCCTCGCCTACCACCACATAGTCCGGATCAACGTCGTTATAGGTGATGCCCTTGTCATAAAGGGCGTTGAGCACGCCATGCTCGCCTATCACATAGGCGCTGCACCCCGGGGCCTGGCTGTCCAGGAAATAGGCGGTGGCCAGCGCGCTGGTGTAAAAACGCCTCTCGTCAATGTCCAGCCCCATGCGCTCCAGTTTCTTTTGCAGCTCCCTGGGGGTATATTGACCCGAGTTGGTCAGAAACAGAAAATGCTTGTTGTTATCCATCAGCCATTGAACGAACTCCTTCACGCCTGGCAGCAGACGGTTGCCGTGATATA
>JAJBVW010000093.1 GCA_020866945.1 Oscillospiraceae bacterium | reverse complement strand
CTTTTTCTCCTTCTTCCTGTGCCGCGCGGGCGGGGCCTGGGGCGGAGCCTGGGGCGGCTGCTGCGCCGCGTCGGGGGGACGGTAGGAAGCGCCGGGGGCGACGTATATAGGGTCTACCGGCTTATACACCGGCTGGGACGGGGTATAAGCGCCGTCCGCCTGGGCGGTATTCTGTTCCGTGCTTTGTTCATTGTTCTGCGGGTACATATCGTTTCTGTCATCCATGATACTGCCTCCTGTTTGTTTTGGGAAAAGGATGAGTTGTTTTTGTTTGTGAGTATAATGTAACCCATTTTTTCCTGGCAATCTACGGGAATATGTAAATAAAATATGGATAATTTGTTACTCATGGGACAAAAAAAGAACGCACTGTGAACAATGCGTTCCCAGTGCGTTCAGGGGATGAGAGGTTATTTTTCCTCCGGCTCCTCGTCCTTTTCGCCGGAGAGCATGACGTTTGCCAGAATGCCCAGGATCAGGGCGCAGGCCACGGTGCGGATCTCCACCGCGCCAAAGGTCAGAGTCATGCCGCCCACGCCGGTGATGAAGATGACGGAGGCCACGAACAGATTGCGGTTTTTGTTCAGGTCAACGGATTGCAGCATTTTGAAGCCGGAGACCGCGATGAAGCCATACAGCGCCACGCACACGCCGCCCATGACGCAGGAGGGGATGGACTCCAAAAAAGCCATCAGGGGACTAACGAAGGAGAACAGGATGCACAGCCCCGCCGCGCCCCAGATGGTGATGGTGGAGGCGTTGCGGGTGATGGCCACGCAGCCGATGGACTCGCCGTAGGTGGTGTTGGGGCAGCCGCCGAACACGGCCCCCGCCATGGAACCCACGCCGTCGCCCAGCAGGGTGCGGGTCAGGCCCGGCTCCTTCAGAAGATCCACGCCTACGATGGAGCTGAGGTTCTTGTGGTCGGCCAGATGCTCCGCGAAGACCACGAAGGCCACCGGCACATAGGCGGAGAACAGGGTCAGCAGATAGGTGCCGGAGATGTCCTTGAGGCCGCCGTTTCCAAGGATAAAGGTGAAGTCCGGCACGGAGAACAGGCCGCAGCCCACGAAAGAGCTATAGTCGATGACGATCAGGGCCTCCGCCCCGGTGAGCTTGCCGATGATGGCGAAGACGGAGGCGGCGGCATAGCCCGCCAGGATGCCCACGATGAAGGGGATCAGCCGCAGGCCCTTTTTGCCATAGGTGGAGGCCAGCATGGTCACGGCCAGGGTAATCAGGCCGCAGATGACCGCCACATAGGTGGAGCCGCCGGCGGTGCTGGAGGAGGTCAGGTCGCCCACCGCGTTGGCGGAAAGGCTCAGGCCGATGATGGCGACGGTCGGCCCGATGATGACCGGGGGCATCAGCTTATCTACCCAGGCCACACCGCAGAATTTGATGATGACGGCCAAAAGCACGTACACCAGCCCCGCCATCACCGCGCCGATGATCAGGCCCCAGTACCCGGCGGCCATGGAGGCCGCGCCGGAGAAGGCGCTCATCATGGAGCCGATAAAGGCGAAGGAGGAGCCGATAAACACAGGACTTGCGGAGCGGGTGAACAGAAGATACACAATGGAGCCGACGCCCGCGCCGAACAGTGCAGCGGAGGCGGGCAGAGCCGTGCCGCAGCTGGAGTTCACCACAGCCGGCACCGCGATGGTGGCGGCCATGATAGCCAGCAGCTGCTGCAGGGCGAACAGGATGGTCTGGCCGAATTTGGGCCTGTCCTTGATGTCGTAGATTAAATTCATTTTTTGTCTCCTTTTTATATTCTTCAACAAAAAAGCATAGCATTCAAACCCTTGCCTGTCAAGGGCCGGAGGGCTTTTGAAACTTTTTGTAAACGATTTGGCAGCTTTGGGGGAGCGTAAATTTTTTTCGAACGCTGTACCGACTTGCTAAGATATGATATAATGTAAAACAGATATATCAGATACATCTGAAGCATTCAGGAGGAACGCGAAATGAAAAAACTGCTTTGCCTGCTGCTGGCCCTGTGTCTGTGCCTTTCTATGGGAACGGCGGCGCTGGCCTCCGGGGAGGCCTCTGGGGGCGACCGGGGCGCGGACTCGTCCTATCCCACCTTTGACGAGACGGTGGATCAGGCGGCCATCTCCATCGACCACGCCACGGTGCAGACCGTGAACGACGACGACAGCGCCTGGACGTCCTTTGCCGGGACGCTGGAGATTGCGGAGGGCGGCTCCGTTACGGACAAGGCCCTCTCCGGCGTTTACATCACCGGTGCGGACTACAGCGCCGAGACTGAGGACTCCGACACGGACAACGGCATTGCCTGGGCCGGCGCGGAGGATATGATCATGTACATCGGCGGCGCGGAGGACTTCTTCGATGTGGAGGTGGGGGGCGAGACCCTCTCCTTCAACTCCGTCATCATCCTCAAGGGTGAGGAGCTGGTGGATGACGCCGTGGAGGGCGACGACGGCGTGGGCGTTTTGATGGACGAGGGCAACTACCTGCTGGAAAACCTCTACATCGAGACGGACGGTATGCGTGCCCCCACTATTTATAATATGAATGCGGACTCCGTTGTGGTGGTGGACAACTGCTTTTTGAACACCAAGGGCGGGGAGAGCTGGCACCCCCTGTTCACCCTGCTGACCGCCTCCACCCGCGCGGCCCTGCTGTTCGGCGGGGAGACCTGGTTTTATAACGACACCATCGTTACCCAGGACTGGGGCTGCCTGATATGTAATGACCTTTGTCAAGAGGCAATTTGCCCAAAAACAGGGTC
>JAJBVW010000027.1:2125-14468 GCA_020866945.1 Oscillospiraceae bacterium | reverse complement strand
TGCCCACCTGGACGCCCATCTCCGTGCAGCGCTTCACCGCCTGGCACACCTGGCGAATCACGTCAAAATCAAGGCCGCGTCCGGCGCTGCCGGCCAATGCCTCGCCACTGAGCTTCAATAAGATCCGGCGATAGGCCGGGGTCAAATTTTCCATTGTTCAGTTTTCTCCCTTAGGTTTTATTTCCTGGGTCTATGCCATATTTTACAACAGAGGCGGCTTGATTTCAACCTTCTCTCCGCATATGGCCTCTCTGGAAATTTTATCATAGCTGGCCGCTAATTTCAACCGCGTTCGCATCGCAAGAGGGCTACAATCGTCCCATGGAGACCATTTATCTGGATGAGCTGTTCCTGCTGAACCTCGTCATTGACTACTTCCTGCTGCTGGGAACAGCAAAAATATGCGCGCTCCCCTTCCGTCGGGGCCGCTTTCTGGCTGGCGCGGCGCTGGGATCCTTGTGGTGCTGTCTGTCTCTGGTACCAAAGCTGGCGTGGCTGGATGCGCCGGTCATGCGCCCCGTCCTGGCCGCTGCCATGACTCTGGTCGCCTTTGGGGACGAGCCGAAGCTGTGGCGGTGCATGGCGGCCTTTCTGGGCGTGTCCGCCCTGTTTGGCGGGGCTGTGTTCGCCGCCGGATTATACCAGGGCAGCCGCACCTGGCGCAGCGGCGGAGGCCGCCTTGTACGGCTGGATATGCGGGTGCTGGTCGTCTCCTTCGCGCTGTGCTGGGGACTGGTGAGTCTGGTATTCCGCCGGACAGTGAAAAACGCCCAACGGCGGCTGCGGGATGTCACCATTCAGCGCCGGGGCAAAACCGTACATATCCGCGCCCTGGAGGACACCGGAAACGGCCTGTATGACCCGCTGACCGGCTGCGCCGCCTTTGTGGCGGAGGCTGGAGCGATACAGGCTCTTTTCTCTCCCCAGGAGGCCGTTTATCTTCGCAGACCGGCGGCGGAGGCCGTGGAGCACATTCCCGGCCTGCGGCTGATACCCTATGCCGGCGTTGGCGGAGATGGACATCTGCTGGCGGCCTTTCGCCCGGACAGGGTCATGGTGGACGGCCAGGAGCGGCGCGATTTGATTGCCGCTGTTGCTCCCAAGGACATCGACACAGACGGCAGCTATCAGGCTGTCCTGTAAGCACCCATATGCAAAGGTTCTAAGAAAGGAGTTACATGAATCGTCTATATTTTCTTCTGCTGCAAATCGAGCTTCGTCTCCGACAAGCGCCCCGCATTTTCTACATCGGAGGCAGCGACACTCTGCCCCCTCCCCTGGACAAACCGGCGGAGGAGGCCGCTATCGCGGCCCTGTCGAAGGGCGACCACGAGGCACGCCAGACCCTTATCGAGCACAATCTCCGGCTGGTGGTCTATATCGCCCGGCGGTTTGAAAACACCGGGGTGAACATCGAGGATCTCATCTCCATCGGCACCATAGGGCTTATCAAGGCCATCGGCACGTTTAACCCGGAGAAGAACATCAAGCTTGCCACCTACGCCTCCCGCTGCATCGAAAATGAAATATTAATGTTCCTGCGCAAGAAAAGCTCCCACCGCTCTGAGGTCTCCATCGACGAGCCGCTGAACACCGACTGGGACGGCAACGAGCTGCTGCTGTCCGATGTGCTTGGCACGGATGACGACGAGGTCATAAAGCCCATCGAGGAGGACGTAGAGCGGCAGCTGCTCATGGAAGCGGTAAACCGGCTCGACGAGCGGGATCGCTCCATCATCCTCATGCGCTTCGGCCTGGATGGCTATGAGGAGCTGACCCAAAAGGAGGTGGCGGATCTGCTTGGCATATCCCAAAGCTACATAAGCCGCCTGGAAAAACGCATCATCCTCCGCCTGAGACGGGAGCTGATACGGCAGTTTTAATATAAAACTCCTCATTGACCTGCTGCCTCATAGCTGATACAATGGGCCGGGCGCGGTTGGCGCGGGAGGTGACTGGGATGAGAATCGGACAGGTGGAAATCATGGGCAAGGCGGCCCTGGGGCCTATGGCCGGGGTGACGGATGCCGCTTTTCGTCATATCTGCCGGCAGCACGGCGCGGCTTTGACCTGCACGGAAATGGTCTCCAGCCGGGGTCTTGTCTATCACGACGAAAAGACGAAGGAGCTGCTGTTCTGTCCGGAAACCGACCATCCCGTCTGCGCCCAGATATTCGGCTCCGACCCCGCCATTATGGGCGAGGCGGCGGCTATGGCCATCGAGCTTTCCGGGGCGGACATACTGGACATCAACATGGGCTGTCCGGTGGGAAAGGTTGTCAAAAGCGGAGACGGCTCCGCATTGATGAAAACCCCCGAGCTGGCCTTTCAAATCATCCAGTCCTGCGCAAGACAGGCGGGCGTTCCCGTCACAGTGAAGTTCCGCAAGGGCTGGGACGGAGGCCATGTGAACGCCGTGGAGTTCGGCCAGTTATGCCAGCAGGCAGGGGCCGCCGCCATCGCCGTCCACGGCCGGACGCGGGTGCAGATGTACGCCGGGGTGGCGGACTGGGACATCATCCGGGACGTGAAGGCCGCCGTGACCATTCCCGTTATTGCAAACGGAGATGTATTCTCCGGCAGCGACGCGAGGCGTCTTTTGCAGCGCACAGGCGCGGATATGTGCATGGTGGGCCGGGGCAGCTTCGGAGACCCCTGGCTTTTCGAGCGGATAAACGCCGCCCTGGATGGTCAGCCGGAGCCGGAATCGCCGCCTCTGGCCGAACGGCTGGACGAGGCCCTGCGCCAGTTTACTTTGGCCTGCCAGTGGAAGGATCCGAAAATCGCCTGTCTGGAGGCCCGCAAGCAGCTTGCCTGGTATTTCCGGGGCGTGCCCCATTCCGGGCCGATAAAGCAGGAAATCGTAAAAATAAACACCCTGGACGACATCGAGCGCATTGTGCGCCGCGCCAAACGGGAGCTATGTGACCCATGACAAGACAAGAGGAACAGCAGCTTATCAAGGCTGTGCTGGCCGGAGACCCGGAGCCATTTGAGGCGCTGGTAAAGGCCAATGAAACAATGGTATATAACCTGGCCCTGCATATGCTTTCAGACCCGCAGGACGCTCTGGACGCCTCCCAGGAGGCATTTTTCCGGGCCTGGCGGGGCCTTGCCTCCTTTCGGGGAGAGAGCAAATTCTCCGTGTGGCTCTATAGGCTCACAAGCAACGTCTGCCTGGATATGCTGCGGGCGCGGGAGCGGCAGGCCCATACGTCCCTGACCGATGAGGAGGGGCGGGAGCTTCCGCTGCCGGACGAGCGCTTCTCCCCGGAAAAGGGCGCAGAACGAAGCGAGCGGCGGCAGGCCGTCCGGGACGGATTGGCCCAGCTGGAGCCAGACTTCCGTCAGATTCTGGTGCTGCGGGAGCTGGGCGGTCTGTCCTATGATGAAATCAGTCAGGCCACCGGCCTGGAACCGGGCACGGTGAAAAGCCGTATATTCCGGGCACGGCGCAAGCTGACCGCTGTTCTGACGGCGGAGGGGAACATTTTCGGCCCCGAACCGTCTTATGAAAAGGGCGACCCCAGAGGGAAAGGAGGTGCGGGCAATGTCTGCCTGCGAACGCTGGCAGGAGCTGATGAGCCAAATGCTGGACGATGAAATAACCCCGGAGGATGCTGCCGCCCTGCGCAGCCATATGCGCACCTGCCAAAGCTGCCAGGCCATGTGGAACCTTCTTTTCACCGTTTCCCATACCATACAGCAGGATATAGCCCAGCCTCCCACCGAGCTTTCTCAGGGTGTCATGGCCCGCGTGCGGGCTGAAAACGCCAGGAACACCGAAGCATCCGGCATCGGCAGGAACCGCAAAAATCGAGTCCGCCGTCTTCCCGTCTGGACAAGGGCCGCAGCAGCCGCCTGTCTGGTCGTCGTCATCGGGGCCGTGGCCTTCGCCTCCTGGGACGGACGAGGCAGGGCAAGCTCCAGCGCCAGCCTGTCCATTCGCTCGGCAGACACAGCCGCGGCGGAAACCGTCGAGATGGAGATGGACACAGCCGAGGAAATAACAGAAGAGACGACAGCGGAAGAGGAGGTCTACGAGGACGAGGCTGTGGAGGCCGCCGAGGATACGGAAACGAACACCGACGTATCCGCCGCCGCAGGTGAAGCCCTGGACGCCGGCGCGGCAGCCGAGGACGAAAGCGGCCTAGCTGTCTGCGACATGGACGGAAATTATCTGGGTACTATATCCGAGGAAAACGAAGATGCCTTTGCCGCTCTCCTGGATGCCACCGCCTACAATGCATCGGAAATCGAGCCGGAGGATATATGCTCCGTGGAATACCAGGGCGTTATCTATATTTTCTCCACCACAGACAGCGGCCTTCTCCTATGGCGCGACGCCGCCGAGGGCGGTTCCTTCTGCTCCACCAGCAGCGCGGAGGCACTGTGGGCGCTTATCTCCTGAGGGCATGACAACAAATCAAGAGGCTGTACCAGCATTTGCCGGTACAGCCTCTTTTGTCAGATGTTTTGCGGGTTTACTCCGCCTGTTCCAGGTAGGTGATGCCTACGTAGTGGTCATGGGCGGTGCGTTCGTTTTCGTAGCGGACGGGCTTGAAATATCCTTATTTCAGTTCAATCAGGCTGTGTGTCATTAGAGATACGGTTGCGAATATCGTCCGCAGTAGGAAACTGCTGTTCCAGTTCTTTCGGCAATGCGCTCGTCAACCGGTATTCGCTGACACCCATCGGTTTGCTCATGTCCTTTAACGCATATTCTGCAACCAGGTTGTTTTTGCTCTTACAGAGCAACAGACCAATGGAGGGCTGATCCTCCGGCTTTTTGAGTATCGCATCTACTGCTGACAGGTAAAAATTCAACTGCCCGGCATAGTCCGGCTTGAAGTCCCCTGTTTTTAGTTCAATGACCACATAGCAGCGCAGGTTCAGATTATAAAATAACAGGTCAATGTAGAAATCGTCCCCACCGACGTTCATATGGTATTGATTTCCAAGAAAAGCGAATCCTGTTCCAAGCTCCAGCAGCAGCTTTGTCACATCCTGCACCAATGCTCGCTCTATATCGCGCTCAACCATATCTTCCTTAAACGGGATAAAATCAAACACATAAGGGTCTTTCATCGTCTGTATGGCAAGCTCGCTTTGAGGTGCTGCCAGACGGGTTTCAAAATTGGCTACCTTTTCCGTCAGAACCTGACGCTCATACAGGCCGCTTTCGATTTGATGCACAAGGACATTTCGTGACCAGCCATTTTCAGCGGTCTTGTTGGCATACCAGATATACCGCTCTGTGTCCTTGACCTTATTCAGGGCAATATTATGATACCATGTAATTTGTGCAAGCGACGCTTGCACAATTTCAGTATCCGGGAACAGCGCTGCAAATTTGGCCATATATTTCAAATTCCGAACGGAATAACCCGTCACGCCAGGAAAAGCGATTTTAATGTCCTGCGCCAGATTTTCCACAAATCGATTGCCCCAGACCTTGTGTTCATTGATGACCTGGCCGATGCTGTGATAGAGAAGAATCAGCTCCCGATTGACATTGAGCACCGCCCTATACTGCGCCGCCTTGATCTCACCCTTGATTGATTCAATGGCGGCCAGATATTCGTTATTGTTCAATAGCATATGCTTTGGCTCCTTGCGGTCTTATGTTCCCAGCATTGGTACTTTGAATTACCAGTAAATGTTTTTTCGGTGAAAATACCCTTGACAAATCACATCCCAGAAGCGTTATCTCAAAGCCTACGCAGAACAGCATGGTTACACGAATCTTGTCCATTATACGGATGACGGATACAGCGGCGGCAACTTTGATCGCCCAGCATGGAAAGCGCTGCAAGGAACTGGACACGCTGCTTAAGAAGCTGTATGAATCTAATGCCCTCGGCAAGCTGCCGGAGAAACGGTATGAAGCACTTTCTGCGATGTGATCGCCTATCATATGCGGCATATGCGGCAGTCATTCAAGCCGGGAGAGATCGCCGGAGAAGGCCAACAAGATAGGCTATGACCTGGCCATGTCGCTGACAAAGGGAAATCACGCCTTTATCGTCTGTACCCATGTAGATAAACAGCACATCCATTCCCACATCATTTTCAACTCCACCAGTTTGGACTGTACCCGGAAGTTTTGGAACTTCTGGGGTTCCTGCTTCGCCATTCGCAGAATTTCCGACATCCTCTGTTTAGAGAATGGACTGTCCGTGATCGAGACCAGCCGGGGCAGCTACGGCACCTGGCTGGGCGATGAAAAGCCGCCTACCCAGCGCAGCGTTTAGAGCAGATGATAGATAACGCACTCACCGCAGGCTGCAAAAGCTACGAGGATTTTCTGGCGGCAATGCAGACAGAATGCGCTGAAGCCAAAACTGGTAAGCACCTGGCGTTCAAAATCCCGGAAGGGAAGCGGTTTATTCGATGCGATTCTCTCTCGGAAGATTATACCGAGAATGCTATCCGGGAATGGTTAGATGGCAAGCGGGAAGTAAAACGGCGGAATACTCAGAAGAACTTTTCTGCATTCACTCAGCTCCCGTTACATACGCTACGGTAAAATCCACTGTTCCGATGTAGACGTCTTCTTTCTCTTGCACAGAGAGGAGCACAGCGCCGGTCAGGACAGAGTCCGCCGTAGTCAGGGTGTTATCGCTCAGCTTAATCTCGGCTTGCTGATTATCTTCTCCGCTTGTCATCTCAATGGTATCAGGGACAGTAATGACCAGGCCGGTTCCATCAGAAAGAGCTGCATCTAAGAGCGACACTTGGTAAACAAGGGAACTGCCAGATGTCAGGGTGAACCTATCTGGTATAGTCAGTATAAACTGTCCATCATCCAGTCCCTGATAGGTATAGGACACAGTGGAATAACGGCCACTGGTCTCCGCCGGGCCTGATTTCAGCGTCCCCCAGTCCACGGTAAGGCGGGCCACATAAGGCGTAAGCGCTCCCGGATTGCTGCTGGTAGCGCTGCCGCTGCCGTCGCAGAACTGAACGCCCATAACATTGCTTTCTATATAAAGAAAAAGGGTATAGGAACTGCGCAAGCTGCTGGCAGAAATAGGGAAGGTAATAGAATCCACATAATGCACACTGCTGCCGCTGGAGTTTATCGCGGTATTCCGGCTGGTAGTATAGGATGCATTATGCCGGACACCAGAAGCGTCATAGTAGCCGGGCGTGGAGCTGGAGGCGTCCACAAAGGCCACATAATCCACGGAGTAGATTGTGCCGGAGCTGACGCCGATGGTGATGGTCATGCTGGCATTTCCGTCGCTGTCCACTGTCACGGTAATGCCGCTGAGCATCGTGGAGGCGAAATCAATGCCTCCCATAGCGTTGACATAGCAGCTCAACGACCCGCTCAGCTCGTAGGTCTTTCCGGCCTCCAGCGTTGTATCAGCCGACACGGCTGTGGGAAGACCGGCCAGCAGCACGACTGCACAGCACAAGGCCGCCAGAATTTTTTTGAAGTTCAAACAGCGGGTTCCCCCTTTTTTTCTATCGTAGGTATGGGCACGTGGCTTCGGCCCCGCGCCCATGTTTGCTTACAATGGATCCTGCCTGTTTTAGTCAGCGTCCGCAGTATAGAAATTGATTGTGAAGGTCAGAGTGCCGGTGTAATCGCCGGAAACGGTGGCCTCAGAGGTAAGGGAACCGGTGCCGCTCAGGTTATCGCCAGTGGCGGTGAGCTTTCCGCTGGACAGGTTATTGCTGAAGGACAGGGTCTCCGTGCCGCTGCTCAGGGTGCCGGTCGTGGGCGCGGAAACGGTGACATATGCGCCGTCTTCCAGATCAAAAGCTGCGGCAGTAACCGTATACGAAGCGGAGGTGTTGGTACCCAGGGCGATGGTGGAGGGGATGCTCACCTCATAGGAATTGCTGGCCGAGGCTGCCGTATAGGTATAGGTGATAGTGGCGTCCTGGGTAGAGGTTTCGGAAGAATCACCGTCATCTTCGCCGCTGCCGCCGGTGGTGCCGGAACCATAAGCGCTCAGGATGCCGTCCCAGTCAATCGTTAGGGCAGCAGCATAGGGCGTGGCTACCCCAGGGTTGTTGCTGGCGCCGGAGCCTGTTCCGTCGCAGAACTGAAGACCCATCACGTTGCTGTTTAGATAAATCCAGAGATACATAGTCTCCGTTCCTTCCACCACAGGGAAGGTCATGCTGTCCACGAATGTGCAGTTGGTATTGCCGTTTGGATCTGTAGCGGTATTGCCGCGACTATCCACTGTGGCAGTGGTGTAGGAAGCAGTCTGAACCTCACCATTGGCATCATAATAGCCGGGGGTGGAGCTGCTGGCATCCACATACGCATTGCACGCAACCGTATATATCACCAGCTCATTGGATACCTGAAATGCAAGGGTAACAATGGCATCCCCATTGGCGTCCACGGTCAGGGTCGCACCCGACAGCAGGTCTGTGCTGAACTCAATGCCGCCCATGGCGTTGACATAAAGAGACAGGTCATAGTAATCGCTGATGTCGTAGGTTCCGGCCTCCAGGCTGGAGCTGTCGTCGGCCATGGCGCCAATGGCGCACACGCTCAGAAGCATTGCCACCCCCAAAATCAGGGACAGCACTTTACGAATTTTTGTCATATTATAATGACTCCTTTCTAGTTTTGGCATTTGCCAGATTTTAATGGTTGCGTCTTTCGGGACGGGATCCAATTCGCCCCGAAAAGCTGTATATATCTACGCCCGCCGGCGGGCGATAGATAACAATATAAGATTCAGGAGCCGTTGGCCCGAATGGTAAAGGTCAGCGTGCCGGTGTAATCCCCGGACACAGTTGGCTCAGTTATCAGGGCGACAGTGCCGTTTAAGGTGATGTCCGTCTCAGAGACGGCGGCGTCTATCAGAATGTTTTTGTAATAAATCACATTTTCACCCTCAGAATCGGTCAAAACACCGATAGCGGGGGCCGTTACCACAATGTCTACATCTTCGGTATGATTATCTATGACAATAGTATAATCCGCCGAGGTGCCGGTTCCCAGGTCGATATTCGTTGGAATGGTCACAGTATAGCCGCCAGAGGTACTCTCCTTTGCAGCACTGACAGTGGCGGCGCTGGCGGAGTTTATCTCTTCCAGGATCATTTCAACAGTGTCCGTCTTCTCATCTGTATTTTCCGTCGTCTCCCCGTTTGCTACAGTTGCCTCTGATACAGTCAGAGCGGAGGCTACGTTTTCGGCAGGAGCGTCTGAGGTCATTGTCGTTTCCGCGGTCACATTCTCATCAGCGTTCTCGTCCTTACCCTCTTCGGCACTCACCGTTGTAGTCGTGCCGTAAGCGGAGAGAATGCTATCCCAATTTACAGTCAGAACCGCTTTATAGGCTGTTTCCACACCGGGTAGATTCATTCCGTTGCCGTTCTCGGAAAGCGTCCCGCTGCCATCGCAAAACTGGATGCCCAAAGCATTGCTGTTTACATACAGCCAAAGGTACAGGCTGGAGATTCCTTCCTCAACGGGTATGGTTAGGCTGTCCACAAAGGGGCGTTCCTCGTTCCCATCCGTGTCTGTGGCCGTATGCAGGCTTGCATTTTCCAGCTTGTTAGTCGTGGTATAAGTTGCGCTGTGCCTGTTTCCGGCGGCGTCGTAATAGCCGGGTGCGCTGGTGCTGGCATCTATGTAGGCATAACAGGACTCGCCGTCCAGCGTCAGCGGTTGGGACACTTGGAGCTTTAGGGTCAGGGAGGCGGCGCCGTCCTCGTCTACGGTAAGCACCGCGCCGGACACAAGGCCGGAGGCGAAGTCTGCCCCAAGGGAAGAGAGAGACAGACGCACATAGTCTGCAACGTCATAGATGCCGGCAGCCAGGACTGTGATCTCTGCCTGGACTTCATCGGATGGCTCGTCCGATGGATCTTCAGATGCCTCCTCTGCATCGGCTATATTCTCCTGGGCTTCGGCTGCCGGAGCAGATTCTTCCTCCTGCAAAGTCTCTGCATCTGTTTCTTCCTCGGAAGAAGCCTCTGCATCCGCACCGCCTTCCTTATTCTCCGGCTCGGCGGCTTCCGCCGCGGTGGTTGCTATATCCTCCATTTCAGATCTACTGTCGATACCGGCGACTTCTACCTCCAGCGCATCCCCATCGTCTTTCTCCGCCGCCGCAGGGTCATCGGAGGTCTCGTCAGCACTGCCGTCGGTTTCGTCCAGGATTTCTTCGACCTGAATAGTCTCTCCTTCATCCTCGGAAGCGATCTCCTCATCTGCCAGCGCAGCGCTACCAAGACTACATAGCATGGCCAAGATAATAATCAGGGATAGTGGTCTTCGCAGATTCTTCATAACTGTAATCTCCTTGTTCCGCATTATTCCACAGTCAATGTGAAGGGGACGTTGGCGCCGTTCAGGGGTGTATATTCCCCGTCCATGGTGTAGGTGGCATAGTTCACATAGGCCTGATAGGCACCAGCCTCCAACGCCCGCTCCAGGGTGATCTCATACAGCTCCTGGCCGGGGGATACCAGCTTGGACTGATAAATCAGTTCTTCCGCTCCGTCCTGGCCCTCGTATAGATAAATAGAGATTACGAAATAGCACTCGTTTCCTTCCGGGTTATAAAGGTAGAGGGAAACGGTCTCGCTGTCAGCATCTATGGTCGCGCTCTCGAAGCCGGGAATGGAAATATAGCTTACATCCGCATCGGAAGCTTCTTCGTCCTCCGACTCCGGGCTTTCCTGTTCCGGCTCCAACTCCCAAAGGACATCTGGCTCTGCATCACCTCGGCCAAGGGCGGCAATCTGCGGGACAGTAAACAGCAACAGGGCAATACCCACCACAATATAGCCGATGGCCAGTCCTTTGCTCTGCAAAATTTTTATCAGCGTCTTCATAGCTTATAGTACCTCACTTATATATACAGTATCGTTTGCCGCCCAGAGTGTGAAGCTCTGTTTCCACATGGAAGGCACGCAGAAGGTTTCGCTCGCTGATGACCCGGCCCGTATCGCCACTGGCAAGGATTTGTCCTTCCTCCATCAGGACGGCCTGGGAACAAAATTCCATGGCCTGATTGATGTCGTGCATTACCATAACGACCGTTAAACCATATTCCCTCTGGAGACCGGCAATCAAACGCAGAAGCTGAAGCTGGTAATAAACATCCAAATAGGTGGTGATCTCATCCAGCAGCAAAATCTCCGTGTCCTGGGTCAGAGCCATGGCCAGCCATACCCGCTGCCGCTGACCGCCGGAGAGCTGGCGGACAAGCCGCCGGGCGTATTTTGCGGTGTCCGTAATTTCAAGCGCCCGTTCAATAGCCTTTTTATCTGCTTCCGTATGATAAGCGGAAAACATGTTGTGATAGGGCGTGCGCCCCATGGTTACCAGCTTGCGGACGGTAATATCCTCTGGCGCCAGGTTATATTGATGGACAATGGACACTCTCCTGGCAAATTCCCGGCGGGGGATGTCCCGGATGCTCCTGCCGTCCAGCAGAATCCGCCCCTGGGTCAGCTTCAGGCTTCCGCATAAGAGATGGAACAGGGTGGATTTGCCGCAGCCGTTAGGGCCAAGGACGGCAGTCATTTTCCCTCTTGGTATTTCAAGGGAGATGTTTTTCAGCACCGGCTCCTGCCTGTCATAGGAAAACGATATGTCCTCCAGAGAAAAAAACGGTGTATTATTTCCCATAAGCTGTCCGGCTCCGTTTCAGCAGCAGTATGAACACTGGCCCGCCCACGATGCTCATAATAGTGGCCGCGCTAATCTCGTAGGGATAAGCAATCATCCGGCCCGCCGTATCAGCGGCAAGGAAGAACAGCGCTCCCAGCAGCGCGGAATAGGGCAAAAGAACCCTGTGGTCGCTGCCGACCAGCAGCCGTCCCAGATGAGGGACTATCAATCCCAAAAAGCTGACGGCCCCGATAATGGCCGTGAAGATAGAGTCAAGCAGCACGGAAAGCAGCGCCCCAATAAGCCTTGACGCATGTACGTTGACCCCCAGCGAGCCGGCGGTTTCATCTGAAAGTGCCAGCAAATTGCAGATCTTTGCGGCAGCAAAGGCCAGAATCAGGCCGATGGAGATGTAGATAGTCATGACCTTCACATCATCCCAGTCCTTCAGGGAGATATTGGCGTTTATAATGCTTGTCACGCCGCTGTATGTGCCGCCGGTCATATCGGAAAAGGCGCTGGATAGTCCCGTGAACATAGCGTTTACAGCCACGCCGACCAGAATCAGCCGCAGGGGACTCATTCGTCCGTTCCAGGCAAGGCTGTATACCAGCGCAAAGGCAAGCATACCGCCCAGGAAGGAGATAATGGGCGTAACCAGCGACAGGGGTGGGGAAAAAGCTGACTGTCAACGCCGCTACAAACGCTGCCCCGGAGCTGACGCCTATAATGCCCTGCTCG
>JAJBVW010000027.1:0-2115 GCA_020866945.1 Oscillospiraceae bacterium | reverse complement strand
TCGCATGACAGCCTGCATAAGAACGCCGGAGACCGCCATCATGGCCCCGCCCAGCAGGGCGACAAAAATGCGGGGGAAACGGAGCTGATAGATAATCGCCACGCTGCGGTCATATTCAATGAACAAGCCGCGAAACAGCTCAACCGGCGTGACCTGTATGCCCCCCGCCAGCACCGATACATAAAAGGCAGCCAAAAGCAGAACCGCTGTTATACCAAAGGCCAAAACAGTCTTTTTTCTTCGGGTTATCCTTTTCACGACGCTTTAATCCTCATAAAGATAAGGCTCCAGGTATTCCAGGGCGTCCGTCCAGTCCAGAGAGGCGCTCATGCCGAAGTATTCCGATGGCAGGTAAACAATGTTCCCCTCGTTCACCGCGTCGTAGTAGCTCCAGGCGGCATTGGTGGCAAACTCGTTTTCCATATAGGCGAAAGCCGCCTCCTCGTTGTAATGGGCAAAGACCAGTATCATATCCGGCTCCTTCTGAACCATGTCATCCGGGTTTATGCTGATAAAGCCCTCCTGGGTACCTTCATAATCCGCGTAAACGTTTTGTCCTCCGGCCAGAGAGACCAGATCACCTACATAGCTGTCCTCCGAGGCTACCAGGTAAAAGCCGTCCGGGAAGCACATCAGCAGCAGCACGCTGGGACCGTCTGTCTTATCCTGGTAATAACTGGACATATAATCCTCATATTCCATTTGCAGCGCGGCGGCCTGTTCCTCCCGATTCAGAAGAGTACCCAGGGAACTGATGGCGTCGTACATCCCCTCCACACTGGCTAGGTCAAGAAAGGCCGCGCTCAAACCAGCCTGGGTGTATTCTGCCGCCAGGGAGTTTTCCAGCGTTTTTGGTGAAAGCACCAGATCCGGGTCCAGAAGGCAAAGGATTTCTGTATCCGGCGTCATGGGCGCGCCGATGGTTGTAATGCCCTGGAAGCATTCCGGGAGAGTATAGCTGGTTTCAGGTACGCCGATGACGTTATAATATTCCAGCGCTTCCAGTATCTCGCAGATGGCCACGGAGGTGGTGGCGATGGTCAGACTGTCCGTCTCGCCATCGGAGACATCGCTTTCCTCCGTTTCGGCAGATGATTCCGTGACCTCGTCTTCCCCCTCCGGCGCATTGTTTACTACACAGCCGGTAAGCATGGCGGCGCACAGAACCAGCACCAGCAGAAGGCAGAGCCGCTTACGCGTCATGGCCGCCGTCCTCCTTTTTCCTTTTTGTGCCAAGGATATTGACTGTCAGAGACGCAGCGCCAAGCAGGATGAGCAGAACGCCAATAACCAGCAGCACAATAAGAAGCCCCTGGGAGACGTTCCCAAATACCGCAGACTGGGCCACCGTCTCCTCTCCGCCCGATGCAGCCTCGGTGGCAGTCTCAGCTTCTGATGTCGATTCGTCTTCCGATGCTTCCTCCGCCTCCTCGTCCTCGGCCCGGTAGATGGTCAGGCCGTCCATCTCCTCACCTGTCACCTCTACGGCCTCGGTATCCTCCTCTGTTTCTGCATATCCATCCCAATAGATAGTCAATGCGGCAGGATAGGTCGTAGACTCAGCCTCATCGTTTTCCTCGCAGAACTGCACACCCATGACATTGCTGTTGATGTACATCGTCAGGGCGTAGGTATCGCTTTCGTAGGTCAGCGGGAAGGTAATGGAATCCACATAATTGACCTCCTCATCGCTGGGGTTCAGGGCCGTGTCATCGCTGAGCGTATAGGTAACGCCCTCTGTTATTAGATTCCCCTCCTGGTCGTAATAGCCGATGGTGCCGTTTGTGACGCCCCGATCATCTGTGACGTAGCTGGGATCTGCGTCCACAAAGGTATCGCAGGTAACGCTGTAGATGGTGACGCTGCTCTTGGTCAGATACAGGGTCACGAAGGCCGAGCCGTCCTCCTCTACCGTCAGGGTTGTGCCGGTCAGCAGCGGCCCGCCAAATTCCACGCCTCCCATGGCGTTGACGTAGCAGCTAAGGCTGGCGTCCAGCTCATAGGTGCCCGCCTCATAATCCGCAAGAGACACCGCCCCCGCTGCAGTGGGCAGGCAAAATAGCAGCGCCAGCACTGTCAAAATCAGCGCGGCTATCCTTTGGCCCGGTTTTACAG
>JAJBVW010000160.1:261-2815 GCA_020866945.1 Oscillospiraceae bacterium | reverse complement strand
ATCACGGCCCAGGAGACCCCCGCCTGCTCCAGCTCCTCCAGCTGCTCAATGAGGCACCTGTCCGGCGCGGACAGGGGCTACTCGTCCATCCGTCCGCCCAGGGAAAGCCGCTCCCGGCATGGCTCCGCGCAGCGCAGGCGGCTGTCGCTCCGCTCCTGGCCGCTCATGGCGCTCATGTAGCACTGGCCGCTGTAGGAAAAGCACACCGGCCCGTGAACGCATACGGCGGTCTCGATGGGAAGACCCTCCGCGATGGTTTGTATCTGCTCCAGATCCAGCTCCGGGGTCAGGGTGACGCGCCGCAGGCCCAGGGCGGCGGCGGTCGCGGCCCCGGCGAGGCTGTGTATCCCCATGCGGACGCTGCCCCAGAGGGCCATGTCCGGCAGCACGCGGCGCAGCGCGTAGATAAAGCCCGGATCCCGCACGAGGATGGCCTCCGCGCCCTGCTCCGCGGCGTAGACCGCCCGCTTCACCGCCTCCGGCAGCTGTCCGTCCGTCAGAAGCTCGTCCATGGTCACGGCGGCGCCGCAGCCCCGCACCCGGCAGTAGCGGATGCTCTGCGCAAGCTCCTCCCGGCTCATGCCGCTCCCGCCCGCCGTGGCGCCGTATTCCATATATATCATGTCGGCCCCGTTCTGCACGGCGGCGATGACCGCCTCCGAGCTTCCCGCGGGCGCCAGAAGGTGCAGCATAATGATACGAATCTCCTGTCAAAGAAAGGCGAAAGCCTTGCGGATGAATGCTCTATGGATAAATTTTCTATATTATATACAAATTCAGGGCATAAGACAAGAGTCAATGCGCCAGTCCGGGGAGCGCAGCTGCTCGAGCACCGCGAAGGGAAGCTTCAGCGAGCCGTCGATGCCGGAGCCGAGCTGGATGTGCGGCTTGCGGGTGCCGTGATAGTCGCTCCCGCCGGAGACCTTCAGGCCGAATTGAGCCGCCCGCTCCAATACCCACCGGCGCTGGGGCTGGTCATGCTCGGAATAATAGGCCTCAAGTCCCTGACAGCCCGCCTCCACGGCGGCCTTCACAAAGTCGAACCGCTCCCTGTCGTCATAGCCGTACTGGAAGGGATGGGCCAGCACCGGCAGGCCGCCGGCCTGGAGAATGACCTCCATGGCCTGCGTCATGGGCATCCGCTCCCGGTTTCGATAATAGGGCTTCCCCTCGCCGAGATAGCGGTCGAACGCCTCCTTGATGGAGGAGACATAGCCCTTTTTCATGAGCCATTCCGCCATATGCGGCCGGCCCAGCACCGCGTCGGGATACGCCTCGCGCAGCGCGTCCAGGCTGATGTCGAAGCCGTCCGCCTGCATGGCCCCCACGATCTTCACGTTCCGGGCGTCCCGCTCGTTCACGGCCCAGTTCACCGCCGGGGCCAGCGCCGGAGAGTCCGGGTCGATGAAGTAGCCGAGCACATGGGCGCGGTTGCCGAGGTAGTCCGCCGATATTTCAATGCCGGCGACGACCTCCACGCCAAGCTCCGCCCCGGCGGCCTGCGCCTCCGCCACCCCAGCCACGCTGTCGTGGTCGGTGATGGCGATGGCCTCCACGCCCAGGGAGTGCGCTAGCTCCACCACCTCCCGGGGCGAATCCGTCCCGTCCGAGGCCGTGGTGTGGATGTGCATATCAAGCCTTCCGTAGCCGTATATGTTTTCTGTGTCGTTCATGCTGTTCATGTGCGCGGCTCCTTTTGGATTGTTTTCTGTGGAACGCCGAAGCATGGCCTTCCGCGGCGGTCATATCTGCTTTATGGCTTCTCCCGGGTGGCGGGAGCAAGCGGTCCAAATAAAAGTATCATAGCCATTACAGGCCATTATACCACGCCTGTCCAGTTTGTGCAAAACCGGCTCTATATTCTCCATGACAAGCCGCGCCTTTTGTGGTACAATAGGGCCAATACAAAAGACAGACAGGAAAAGACCATGGACGAAGGAAAGCGAAAAATTTGCCGTCCCGCGGTATTTGTGGTGCCGCTGGGGGACGTGGAGGCGCTGCTGTCCGCCAGCGACGGGGATGGGGCGCTGCTGTATCTGCACATCCTCAAATGCGGCGGCACGTATGACGAGGCCCGGGCCTGCCGCGATTTGCGCCTGAGCCAGCGCGCGGTGCAGGCCGCCGCCACGCGGCTGGAGCGGATGGGGCTTTTGTCCGCCGCGAAGCCGGAGCCGGTCACCGCCAGGGAGCTTCCCCAGTACCAGGCGCGGGACGTTGTCCGCCGCAGTGAGGAAAGCCCGGAGTTTAAGGCCCTTGTGGATGAGGCGCAGGCCGCCCTGGGCCGCGTGCTGAGCAGCGCCGACCTCAAGCGCCTGTTCGGCATCTATGATAACCTCGCCCTCCCGGCGGACGTTATCATGCTGCTCATTCACCACTGCAAGGAGGAAAATGAGGAGAAATACGGCCCCGGCCGCACCCTCGGCTTCGCGTATATCGAGAAGGAGGCCTATCAGTGGGTAAATCTGGAGCTTGTCACCTATGACCAGGCGGAGGCGTGGCTTGCCGAGCGGGAGCGCCGCCGTTCCCTGACCGGGCAGATTCAGCGGGCCAGGGG
>JAJBVW010000160.1:0-251 GCA_020866945.1 Oscillospiraceae bacterium | reverse complement strand
GCCTTGGGCATCCAGGGCCGCCGCCTGTCCCCGACGGAGCGGAAATATATCGACGACTGGATAACCCTCGGCTTCGGTCCGGAGGCGCTGGCCCTCGCCGCTGACCGCACCGTCACCAACACCGGCGACCTGAAATGGAAATACATGAACTCCATCGTCCACTCCTGGCACCAGAAGGGCCTGCACACGGTCGAGGAGATAGAAAAGGGCGACCGCAAGCCCGCCGCCCGCCGGACAACAGACCCCGCCCC
>JAJBVW010000202.1 GCA_020866945.1 Oscillospiraceae bacterium | reverse complement strand
GAGGGTAATCGTCAGGAAGGAATAGATAAGCCCGCCCAGGGCCGCCGCCAGAAACGCGGCGATGAAGCTCAGCAGCAGGCTGACGATGCCGATGGGGTTCGCCGCGAGCATTTCATAGTAGAAGGCGGTGGCGAGGCCCGCGATGCCGCCCAGGTACATAATGCCCGGCACGCCAAGGTTCAGGTTGCCGGATTTCTCCGTGATGATTTCGCCGATGGCGCCATAGAGAATCACGGTGCCGAAGATGACGGCGTTGTTCAGCAGGGATATAAGGCTTGTCATGCTTTGGCCTCCTTTTCGCGCCGGCGGAAATGGACGGTGTAGTTGATGAAGAACTCGCTGCCCAGCAGGAAGAACAGGATGATGCCCGTGACCACGTTGGAGGCATAGTCGTTGAGGTTAAACTGGGAGGCGATCTGTGTGGCGCCCTTTTCGAGGAACACCAGCAGCAGGGCGATGAGAATCATGACGAAGGTGTTGAATTTCGCCATCCAGGCCACGATGATGGCCGTGAAGCCCCGGCCGCCGGCGGTACTGGTGGAGATGGTGTGACTAGCGCCGGCCACGGCCACGAACCCGGCCATGCCGCATACGGCCCCGGAGAGGGCCATGGTACGGACGATGACCCGCTTCACGCTGATGCCGGCGTAGCGAGCGGTGTTCTCGCTTTGGCCCACGACGGCGATCTCATAGCCGTGCTTGGAGTATTTGAGGTAGAGATACATGGCCACGGTGACGGCCAGCACCAGAACGATGTTCCAGCCGTACTGCTGCCCGAACAGGGAGGGGAACCACCCCGCCTTGGTGGACTGGTTGATAATGCCCACGGTGTTGGAGCCGTATGGGTTTTCCCATTTGGCCACCAGAAAGCAGGTCAGCTGTATGGCGATATAGTTCATCATCAGGGTGAACAATGTCTCGTTGGTGTTCCAGCGGGCCTTGAACACGGCGGGGATAATGCCCCAGACGGCCCCGGCGACCAGGCTGACCACGATGCCGATGAGGAGTATCACCCAGGTGGGAAGACCGGGGCAGTATATCATCACGGCGGCGGTGGCGCAGCCGCCCACCAGCACCTGGCCCTCAGCCCCGATGTTCCAGAAGCGCATTTTGAAGGCGGGGGCCAGGCCCACGCCGATGCAAAGGAGCATCATGGTGTCCCGCAGGGTGACCCAGGTGCGCTTGGTGGTGCCGAAGGCGCCGTTCCACATGGCCCCGTATACCTTTACGGGGTTCATTTTCGTAAGGGAATAGATAAACAGGGCGCTGACCACCAGGGCCAGCAGGGCGGCGGCGATGCGTATCAGCCAGCCCTTCCACCAGGCCATGCCGTCCCGCTTGGCGATGTGTACCAGCGGCTCGCGTGAGGTTTTCATGCCTTGCCCTCCTCTCGGTCGGTTCCGGTCACGTTTGTCATCATAAAGCCAACCTGCTCCTTGGTGGCGGTGCGGGCATCCAATATGCCGCTGAGCCGCCCGCCGCACAAAACGGCGATTCTGTCGCACAGCTCCAGCAGCACGTCCAGATCCTCCCCTACATACAGCACGGCTACCCCGGCTTTTTTCTGCTCGTTCAAGAGCCGGTAGATGGTATAGGAGGTGTTGATGTCTAGGCCCCGGACGGCGTAGGCGCTGAGCAGCACCGTGGGGTTCGCGGCGATCTCCCGGCCCACCAGAACCTTCTGTACGTTTCCGCCGGAGAGGCGGCGCACCGGGGTGGATATGCTGGGCGTGACCACCTCAAGCTCCTCCACCACGTCCTCCGCGAGTCGGCGGGGCGGCTTTCGGTCAGTGAAGGCGCCCCGGCCCTCCCGATAGCTTTTGAGCATCATGTTGTCCGCGAGATCCATGCTCCCCACAAGACCCATGCCCAGCCGATCCTCCGGCACGAAGGCCAGGCGGACGCCCATGTCCGCAATGGTGCGGGGGTTCTGGCCTATCAGCTCCTCCTCCGGCCCCTCCGGGCCTTGGGGGAAGTATTTCACGCTGCTGCCGTCTTCCGTGTCCTGAAGTCCCGCGATGGCCTCCAGAAGCTCCTTCTGGCCGCAGCCGGAGATGCCGGCGACGCCCAATATCTCCCCGCCGTTTACGTCGAGGTTTATGTCGTCGAGGCGCAGCACCCCGTCCGCGTCCTTCACCGTCAGATGGCGCAGCTCCAGGCGGCGGACGGGATTTTCCGGCGCGGCCCGGTCGATGTTCAGATTCACAGCGCGGCCCACCATCATGTCGGAAAGGGTCTGGGTGTCTGCCCCGGCGGTCGCCATGTCTCCCACATAGACGCCCTTGCGCAGCACGGCCACCCGGTCGGAGATTTCCAGCACCTCATCATGGAGCTTGTGGGTGATGATGATGCTCTTGCCGTCCGCCTTCATGTTCCGCATGACGGCGAACAGCCGCTCCGTCTCCTGGGGGGTCAGCACGGCGGTCGGCTCGTCCAGTATGAGGACGTTTGCTCCCCGGTAGAGGGCCTTGACAATCTCCAGCGTCTGCTTTTCCGACACAGACATATCGTAGACCTTCTTCTCCGGCTCCACCACGAAGCCGTAGCGGTCGCATATCTCCCGAATCCGCTGGGCGATGGCCTTTTTGTCCACCACCAGCTTTCCCGGCAGGCCAAGCTCGATATTTTCCGCCGCCGTCAGCACGTCCACCAGCTTGAAATGCTGATGCACCATGCCGATGCCGAGGGTATAGGCGTCGTGAGGGGAGGCAATCGTCACCTCCTGTCCGTCCACGAAAATGTGGCCGCTGTCCGGGAAATAGATGCCGGAGAGCATATTCATCAGGGTGGTCTTGCCGCTGCCGTTTTCCCCCAG
>JAJBVW010000075.1 GCA_020866945.1 Oscillospiraceae bacterium | reverse complement strand
TCTATAATATTTCTTTCCCGGAACGATTTCTTCCAAGTGTCCCGGTTGGTCACTGTACCTTGGTACAGTGACCGATCCATTGGGGCGCAAGGGTTTGACGGTCACTGTACCCTTTTCTCCATGGGGTACCCCTATCACTGGACAAAGCGTCCAGTGAAGACCCAAACCAACGCGCCCCCATCACTGGACATATCCGCAATCCAACAAAACTGAACAGGAGCAACAAAATGAGCGGCTTTGCCTTTAACCATGTGAATTTCAACGTCCTCGACCTGGACAGGAGCCTGGCGTTTTATCGGGACGCCCTGGGCCTGGAGCCGGTGAAAACGAAGGACGCGGCGGACGGGTCGTTTAAGCTGGGCTATCTCGGAGACGGTAAGACCGGGTTTCGCATGGAGCTGACCTGGCTGCGGGACAGAACCGAGCCGTATGACCTGGGGGAAGGGGAGTTCCATGTGGCCTTCACCGTCCCCGATATGGAGGCCGCCCACGCCAAACATCAGGCCATGGGCTGCATCTGCTTTGAAAACCCCTCCATGGGCATATATTTCATCGAAGACCCGGACGGGTACTGGCTGGAGATTGTGCCGGAGAAATAAAGCAGGGCAGCATTGCGCTGCGTACAAGTGACGAATTGGAAAATGAGAGGAAAATGATTTGTGCGAATAAAGCAAGTCGAAAAAAACAATATCGTTTGCGCTGTTATTCAAAGTAATGATGTGGTCATTGCGGATGCTCAGTCCGCGCTGGATGTGTTGATGACGGCCAAATATGAAAGCGGGACGAAAAACATTGTGATTGATAAGAGGCTGATAGCAGAGGATTTTTTTATTCTCAGCACGGGTCTTGCAGGTGAAATCCTGCAAAAGCTTGTCAATTACGGCGGTCGTATCGCAATATTTGGTGACTATTCACGCTATACAAGCAAGCCGTTGAAGGATTTTATCTACGAGAGCAATAAAAGGAAAAGACGTATACTTCGCTGCAACAGAAGAGGAAGCGGTAGATATGCTTACTCGCTGACTTCTATATACTGGCTGATGGGAGGCATCCATGGATAGACAGGACATTTTTGACCACGTCAAGCAGAAATATGGGACAGAGCCGGAGTATTTATGGGTGCAATATCCGTCCTATGCTGTCCTGCGGCATTCGGACAATCGGAAGTGGTACGGCATTATCATGGATGTTCCCAGAAATAAGCTGGGCCTGCCGGGGACAGACGTAACGGATGTGCTGGATATTAAGTGCGACCCACTGATGGCCGACCAGCTGCGGCGGCAGCCGGGCTTTCTCCCCGGCTACCACATGAACAAGAAAACCTGGGTCAGCATCCTGCTGGACGGCACGGTATCAGACGATAAGATTTTGGAGCTGCTGGATGTGAGTTTCAGGAATACAGCAAAGGGGCAGAAAAAGAGTACGGATTCATAATATGATATGGACGCAAAAAAAGGAGGTCGCAGAAATGCGGCCTCCTTTGAGATTTTGTCGTTGATGATTAAAAGATAGCCACAACAGCGCCGCTGTAGGTCTCCTCGATGTACTCGCGAACCTCCTCGGACTGGAGAGCGGCGACCAGGGCCTGAATGGCCTCGTTGTCCTCGTTGCCAGCCTTGACGGCCACGATGTTGGCATAGGTCTGCGCGGCGTCGCCGTCAGCGCTCTCGATGGCCAGCGCGTCAGTAGCGGCGTTCAGGCCAGCGTCCAGAGCATAGTTGCCGTTGATAACGCCTAGGTCAACATCACCAAGGGAGTTGGCAATCTGCGCGGCCTCCATCTCCACAAACTCGATGTTCAGAGGATTTTCTGCGATGTCGTAGATGGTGGCGTTGGAGGAGGCGTCGATGCCGTCATCCAGGGTGATAACGCCCTCCTGCTGGAGCAGGAGCAGCGCGCGGGTCTCGTTGGAGCCGTCGTTGGGGATGGCAATGGTAGCGCCCTCGGCCAGCTCCTCGATGGAAGCGGTCTGACCGGCATAGATGCCGAACGGCTCATAGTGGATGGAGCCAACGCTGACCAGGTCGGTGCCGTTCTCCTCGTTGAAGGTGGTCAGATAGGGCTGATGCTGGAAGTAGTTCGCGTCCAGGTCGCCGGAATCCACGGCCAGGTTGGGCTGGACATAGTCGGTGTACTCCACAATCTCCAGGTCATAGCCCTGCTCAGCCAGGATGGCCTTGGCGACCTCCAGAATCTCAGCGTGGGGGGTGGGGGAGGCGCCGACGCGGATGGTCACCAGCTCGGTGGTCTCCTCTGCTTCCTCGGCGGTTTCGGCGGCTTCCGTGGTCTCCTCAACGGTGGCCTCGGTCTCCTCCTCGGTGGTGTCGCTGTTAGAAGAGCTGGAGCAGCCGGCCAGAACGCCGAACAGCATCACCAGCGCCAACAGCAGAGCAAGTGTCTTTTTCATGTTCGTTCTCCTTTTCGTAAAAAATTTATATGAATGGGTATGCGCGCAAAATAAAGTGGGTGTTACCGAATACGCTTGTCGCTCCTGCGGATAATCACGTTGCCGACGCTCTGGAATATCTGCACCAGAATGATGAGCAGGATGACCATGAAATACATGACAAGGTATTTTGTTCGGTAGTAGCCATAGTTGATGGCCAGTGCGCCGATGCCGCCGCCGCCCAGGATGCCGGACATAGCGCCATAGCCAAAAATGGTTATCAGCGCGGTGACGAGATTTGAAAGCAGAGAGGGCTTTGCCTCCGGGATAAGTACCTTCCACACAATTTGCATGGGGCTTGCGCCCATGGCCTGTGCCGCCTCGATGACGCCCTGGTCAATTTCCCGGATGGAGGTTTCAACCAGACGGGCCACAAAGGGGAAGGCCGCAATGGTCAGGGGGACGATGATGGCCTTAGTG
>JAJBVW010000074.1:2551-2883 GCA_020866945.1 Oscillospiraceae bacterium | reverse complement strand
CGGCTTTGCGGGCGGCGGAGAGGGACTGCGGGGTGCAGGCGGGGCCGGGGATTTCCTGTCCGTCGGGGGTTATGAGAAGGCTCTCCCGCTCGGTCTGCTCCAGGGTTTCGCGGAGCTGGGCGTTCAGGGCGGGGCTTTCTATCACCAGCATCAGCTCCGTATCGAGATAGGTGCTGCGCATATCCAGGTTATAGGAGCCGATGACGCTGACGGTGTCATCCACCAGGACGGTCTTTGCGTGGATGGAGCGTTCGCCGTACCAGCGATACAGCTCTGCCCCGGTTGCAATTATTCTCCCATTCGGGTACAGAATATCCGCTCATCCCCAGGGG
>JAJBVW010000074.1:0-2541 GCA_020866945.1 Oscillospiraceae bacterium | reverse complement strand
TACATCCCGCGGGTGCAGATGATATAGGGCGTTTGTATCACCACGTCCTCCCCTTCCGCCATCACCGCGCACAGGCTCTCAAATAAAACCGGCGCCTTTGTCCCGGCCTCGGCGGGATTGGAAAGCAGCGTCACGGACGCCGCCTCCAGGGTGGACGCCTCAAAATCCGCCGCCGTCGCCTCCATCCGGGCCGCCTCCAGCTCGGATACGCCCTGGGTCAGGCGCTTGTCCGAGGGAGACCAGGAGACCTCCTTCACGCAGTCCATATCCCACACCTGCTCAGAATACGCCATGAGCTGCGCAAGGGATGTGTCCTCCCCCGGCTCCGTCTCGTATACCAGCACGTCCCGGTCGGCGTTCGCGTCCGCGTTTCCTGAAAGGGACAGGTCGTTCACGTTCCGGCCTCCCAGGATATAGGCGCTGCCGTCGGCAATGATATATTTGTCATGCAGGCGGTAATTCAGAAGCCACGGCTTCAAAATATTCACCGGGTTATAATACCGCACCTCCACATTTTCCAGCGCGGCAAGGGCGTGAAACGCCTCGCTGGACGACAGGCGCAGCTGGCCGTTCATGCCGTCAATTAAAATCCGAACATGGACGCCGCGCTCCGCCGCGTCGTACACCGCGGCCATCACCGCCCGGCCCGTTTCGTCGTCCTCCCACTTGAAGGTGGAGAGCACCAGCTCCTCCTCCGCCGATTCGATGACCCGCAGCCGCCACTCCAGGGCCTCCTCGTTCGTTTCCAGCGCCAGCACGTGGGGCGCTCCGGCGGTGTCCTGGATAACAAGGGCGGACTCGTCCGTTTCCGGGCGGAACAGCGGCGGCAGCAGCAGGCCCAAAAGAATATACGCGCACAGGCACAGCAGCGCCACGCGGAGGACGCGCTTTATCATGCTTCCTCCCCTGGCAGGGTCACGGTGAAGCGGCAGCCGTGGACGGGAAGGTTTTCCACGGAGACCGTGCCGCCGCTGATGGTCACGATTTTTTTCACGAGGGCGAGGCCGAGGCCGTTGCCCTCCATTTTATGAGAGCTGTCCGTCTGATAAAACTGGTCGAAAATATGCTTTTGCGCCTCCTCCGGCACGCCGGGGCCGCTGTCCTCGACGGTGAACACCGCGCCGTCCGCCGTCCCGCTCAGCCGGATGCGGACAAGGCCGCCCACCGGGTCGAACTTCACCGCGTTGTCGATGAGATTCGACCACACGTGGAGCAGCAGGCTCTCGTCCCCCAGGTAGGTCAGCTCCTCCATCTCCACGTCGAACTCGATGTCCTTTTTGCTCCACTTCGGCTCCAGGAGGATGATGGCCTTGCGTATCTGCTCGTCCAGGCGGAAGGCCGTCCGCCGGTTCTGGATGGCCTGATTGTCCAGCCGGGACAGGAGCAGAATGTTCCCCACCAGCTCGCTGAGACGCTGGGTGTTGAACAAAATCCGCGCCGCGTAGCCCTGGGCGTCCTCTTTGGTCTGATTGCTGTCCTGCAATAGGGTCGCGTAGCCCTCGATGGCGTTGATGGGGGTTTTGAACTCGTGGGAGACGTTGGAGACAAAATCAGTCTGCAATATCTCCGTGGCCTCCAGCTCCTTGGCCATAAGGTTGAAGTTTTTATAGATGCTCCGCACCTCCCGGAACCGGCTTCTGGTGGACACCCGGACGGTGTAGTCCCCCTGGGCTACCTGATCCAGGGCGCGGCCCAGCTCCGCGATGGGGTCGAACAGCCATTTTGCGATGAACACCGCCACCAGCACGGCAATGAGCAGCGTGGCGGCGCTGAGGAATATCATGGGGTACATGGAAAGTTCCACCCGGAACGCCTGGCTGATGAGGTTCGCGATGATAACAATGAGGGCCATTACCACCATCAGGATGGCCGCGAGGCCAAAATAGAGATTGAATCGAATGCGTCTTTTCTTTTTCATTTCTTTTCCACCTTGTAGCCTACCCCCCGGAGGGTGACGATCTCAAAATCCGGGCTGTCCCGGAACCTGTCCCGCAGGCGGCCGATATGCACGTCTACGGTGTGGGTGCCGGTCTCGCTGTCATAGCCCCATATGTCGTCCATAAGCTGCTGGCGGGTGAAGATGTGGCCGGGGAAGGAAGCCATTTTGAACAGCAGCATAAACTCCTTCTGGGGCAGCACCTGCTTCTCCCCGCCGACGGTGACGGTCAGGCTGTCGCAGTCCATCACTGTGCCGCCAATCGTCAGCCGCCGCTCGCTCATCATCTCCGCCCGGCGCAGCAGCGCGCCCACGCGCAGCACCATCTCGTTTACGTTTACGGGCTTTGTCATGTAGTCGTCCGTCCCGGCGAGAAAGCCCTCCCGCATATCGTCAAACTCGTTTTTCGCGGTTATCATGAGAAACGGCACGGAGCTTCCCGCCTCCCGCATCAGGCGCACCAGCTCATAGCCGTCCATCTCCGGCATCATGATGTCCGTGATGATGAGGTCAAAATACGTCTCATCCGTGGCCTCCAGCGCCTCCCGGCCATTGGAGACCCCGGTCACGGTATATCCATTTTTTTCCAGAACGTGAGAGAACAG
>JAJBVW010000186.1 GCA_020866945.1 Oscillospiraceae bacterium | reverse complement strand
ACTTCGAGCTGGTCCTATATCCCAAACTGCCACACAGCTAAAATAAAGCAGCTCCGTGATGGGGCTGCTTTTTGCGACCGACATAAATGTCGGGAGCATCCTGTATAACTATCCTGCGTAATATGATTTGTAATTTAATACATCTCGTTGTCCTTATAAGGTCAGCAAAATTTTAACAATGTGAATAAAACCGCTAGACCAGTGACTTTTGATTCAGATTGCTCAACTGCAAAAACCCGGGAATCGCTGACAGTCAGCGATTCCCGGGTTTACTTTGTATAGGAACGGCATAGCGTTAGGGGATGTCGAACTCCCTGTCAGCCATGGCCCGAAGCATTTCCAGGGATTCCTCGTTATAGGCCAGCTCCCCGTTTTCAAACATCAGGGCCGCGCCATACATCAGGGAACGGAGGACAAATTTTTTGCGCACAAAAACATCCATCGGCATATTGACCTGCTCCCGATATTTTTCCGCCGCCTCATTGGGGAGCTTCGAGAGCTTGCTCCGCAGGCCCTGGTGGCCGCGGTCAAGAGCGTCGTCCTTTATCATCAGTGCCGAACGGAAATGGGGATTTTCCACCAGAAAGCAGGTGTAAGTAACGAGCATTTCTGTTATCTGCCGGCGGTAATCGCCGGGGTTGGCCTCCAAAATGTCGTGAAGTTTTGTGTACCAGATGGAATAGTTATAGGAGATAACAGCCGCGATAAACTCGTTTTTATTGGCAAAATGCTTATAGGGCGCGGCGGGGGACAAGCCGCAGGCCTCCGCCACCCGCCGGACAGAAAAATCAACTATCCCATGGTCGTTCAGCTCCTGCACGCCGGCCAGAAGCAGCTCCTGCTTTTTATTTTTTCTGTGACCCTCCGTCATTGTCTTTCTCTCCTGCTATTCCTTCCTGCTTCAGCGAAGCCCTGCATATTTTGCCGCTGATGGTCTTGGGCATGGCGGACACGAACTCGATGATGCGTATCCACTTATATTCCGCAAGCCGGGCGTTGGCGAAATCCATGATCTCCTTTTCCAGGGCACGGGTTGGCTGATACTGGGCGGCGGGCACGATGATGGCCTTGATGGCCTGACCCCGCCATTTGTCCGGCACGCCGATCACGCTGCATTCCAGCACGGCGGGATGCTCTGCCAGCACTCGCTCGATCTCATAGGGACCCACCCGGTAGCCGCCAGTCTTGATTATATCATCAAACCGGCCAAAAAACCAGTAGCAGCCGTCCTCATCCCGCCAGGCGGCGTCGCCGGTGTGATAGACGCCGTTCCGCCAGGCATTTGCAAAAAGCTCCTCGTTTTCCCAATAGGCAGTGAGAAGGCCGCACTGCGCGCCGTTTTCCGGGGGACAGACCACAATCTCCCCCACTTCTCCGTCCGGGACAGGTTCTCCCTCCGGGGTCTGGAGCTGGATATTATAGAGCGGGGAGGGATGGCCCAGGGAGGCATCCTTTGGGGCGCTCCACGAGAAGTTTGCCAGCAGCAGGGTGGTCTCTGTCTGGCCATAGCCCTCCGCCAGGGTCAGGCCCGTCTTTTCATAAAACTGCTGGAACACATCCGGGCTGAGAACCTCTCCGGCGGTGGTGGCGTGCTTCAGGGTGGGTATGGGTTCAATGTTTTTCCGCACCAGATAGCGATACACCGTGGAGGGGGCGCAGAAGGATGTTACGCCGTATTTGTTGATGACGGACACCAGCTGCCGGGGACTGAAGCTGTCAAAATCATAGACCATCACGGCGCTTCCCACCAGCCACTGACCATACAGCTTTCCCCAGGAGGCCTTAGCCCAGCCGGTCTCGGAGACGGTGAAATGCAGACCCCCGTCCTCCGCCTGCTGCCAGTATTTGGCGGTGACGATATGGGCCAGGGGATAGGTGCAGTCATGAATGACGCCCTTGGGGTATTCCGTGGTGCCGGAGGTGAAGTACAAAAACATGGGATCGTGAGCCAGCGTCTCCTGCCGGGGCAAGCTGTCCGGGGCGGCTTCCGCCTCCCGGGAGAGGCAGCGAAAGCCCTCTGTCGGCTCCTGGGCCGTCCACAGCAGGGCCTCCATGCCCGTCTGCTCCAGCGCCCCCTTGATTTTTTGAGGGAACTCATTTTCCACAGTACATATCACGGCGGCGGGGCGGGCCTGCCGGAAGCGGTAGGCAATGTCGTCCTCCGTGAGCATATGGGTCACGGGCATCATCACGGCCCCCAGCTTATGCAGAGCCACGGCGACGAACCAATATTCCACATGGCGCTTCAGGGCCACCATGACCCGGCTGCCCCGGCCCACGCCGACGGATAAAAACACGTTCGCATACTGATTGCTGATGCGGGCCACCTCTCCAAAGGTGACGATGCGCTCCTGCCCGGCAGGATTTGTCCATACAACAGCCCGCTTGTCCGGCTCCTGGGCGGCGATGGCGTCCACCACGTCATAGCCGAAGTTAAAGTTCTCTGGATAGTGCAGCTCTATATGGGTGAGCCGGCCCGTTTCGTCAAAGGTTTCTGTGCAGAATTTCTGGTAAATACTCATAAATTGTTTTCCTCTTGGGGTTGGATTAAGGCAGGGATCGCCTGGGGCGCCGCGCCTATCTTTCGGAACCGGGCATAGCGCTTTTCCGTCAGCTCCGGCTCGGTTTTCAGCTCCCGCAGGGTGTCCCACAGCCGCTGCTTTATGAAGGCGTTCAGCTCCTCCGTCGTGCGGCCGTCCTCCCGGATGACCTCCTCGATGATGCCGAAGCCATAGGCGTCCTCCGCCGTCAGGCGCAGGCAGCCCGCCGCCTCCGCCGCGAGCTTTGCGTTTTTCCACAATATACTGGCGCAGCCCTCCGGGGAGATAACGGAATAGATGGCCGATTGGAGCATCCACACCTGGTCGGCCACGGCCAGGGCCAATGCGCCGCCGTTGCCTCCCTCGCCGATAACGATGGAGACAATAGGGGTGTTCAGGGTCATCATTTCCATCAGGTTTTCCGCGATGGCCTGGCCCTGGCCCCGTTCCTCGGCCCCAACGCCGCAATAGGCCCCGGAGGTATCCACCAGGCAGATAACGGGCCGGCGGAATTTCTCCGCCTGCTTCATCAGGCGCAGGGCCTTGCGGTAGCCCTCCGGATTCGGGGAGCCGAAGTTGCGCATAGCCCGCTCCTTGGCAGTGTGGCCCTTCTCGATGGCAATCGCCGTCACGGGCATACCGTCCAATGTGCCGATGCCGCCGACGATGGAGGCGTCGTCTCCATAGCGCCGGTCGCCGTGCAGCTCCAGAAAATCGGGGAGCATGGCGTGGATATAGTCAAGGCCCGTCTGTCTGCCGTTGCTGCGGGCCTTTTGAACAATGTCGAAGGCTTTGTTACTCATGGGTCTCCTCCCTGTGCCACAAAAGGAGCTTTGCAATCAGCTCCCGCTGCTCGTTTCGGGGAACGATGGCGTCCACAAAGCCGTGCTCCAGCAGAAACTCGGATTTCTGAAAGGTCTTGGGAAGGGCCTTGTGGGTGGTCTGCTCAATCACCCTGGCTCCGGCAAAGCCAACGGTGGCCTCCGGCTCGGCCAGGATGATGTCTCCGCCCATGGCGAAGCTGGCGGTTACGCCGCCGGTGGTGGGGTCTGTCAGCACCGTGAGATAGAACAGCCCCGCATCGCTGTGCTTTTTCAGCGCCCCGCAGGTCTTGGCCATCTGCATCAGGGACAGCAGCCCCTCCTGCATCCGGGCGCCCCCGGACAGGGTGCAGCCAACCACAGGCAGGCGTTCCGCCGTGGCGGCCTCAAAGGTACGGGTGATTCGCTCGCCTACGGCGGTTCCCATGCTGCCCATCATAAAATATGGCTCCATGACGAACAGCCAGCAGGGCTGGCCCCCAATGGCGGCCCGTCCGCAGACCACGGCCTCCGTCTCCCGGCTGGCGCTCTGGGTGGTGCTGAGCTTCTCGGGATAATCGGGAAAGGCCAGCGGATCGGCGGAGATCACGTCGCCGAAATGCTCTTCAAAGGAGCCGGCATCGCACAGCATCCGGAGGCGCTGCCGGGCCTTCATGCGGAAATGATGGCCGCAGGAGCAGACGCTGTTGTTGAACCAAAGCTCACTCAGGGGGATGCTCTTATGGCAGTTGGGACATTCCTTGGATGGCTCATGCTCATCCGCCATCACGGGCAGCCCGCTGCGGCCGCCTTTTTCCAGCTCGTTTTTATCCCGGAGGGAAAAGGTAAGAAAGCTCATTGTGTCACCTGCCGTTCCAGAAAGGTACAGTCATAATTTCCTTCGGCGAAGCGGCTGTCGCTGACCAGCCGGAGCTGCTCGGCGATATTCGCCTCCACCCCGTCTATCACAAGCTCGCACAGGGCGGCCCGCATTTTCCGCAGGGCCTCCTCCCGGGTGCTGGCATATACCATCAGCTTTCCAATCAGCGCGTCGTAAAACGCACTGACCTCTGTCCCCGCCACTAGAGCGCTGTCAAAGCGCACAAAGGGGCCGCCGGGGATATGGAGCTGGTTCACAGTGCCGGGCGAGAGAGCGTTGATGCGGCACTCTATGCAGGAGCCGGTCATGCTAATATCCCGCTGGCGGAAGGGCAGCTCGATGCCTGCCGCTGCGCGTATCTGCCATTTCACCAGGTCGATGCGGGTAAGACTCTCGGTGATGCCGTGCTCCACCTGGAGCCGCACGTTCATCTCCATAAAATGCAGCTCGCCCTTGCCGTCCAGCAAGAAATTCCAGAGTTCCCACGCCGGTGTAGCCCAGGGCCTTCACCGCTTTGACAGCCCAGGCGAAAAGCTCCCGGCGCTGCTTTTCGCTGATGCCGGGGGAGGGCGTCTCTTCAATGAGCTTCTGGTGGTGCCGCTGGATGGAGCAGTCCCGCTCTCCCAGACAGACCGCTTTGCCGGACTCATCCGCCAGCACCTGCACCTCGATGTGCCGGGCTGGGTAGATATATTTTTCCAGATAGAGGGAGCCGTCCCCAAAGGCGGCCTGAGCCTCTGCCTCCGCCAGCGGGAACTGCTCCGCCAGCTCCTGAGGAGTGTTTATCAGGCGGATCCCCCGCCCGCCCCCGCCGGCGCTGGCCTTGAGCATGACGGGATAGCCAATCTTCTGGGCTGCTGCCGCCGCCTTGTCCCTGTCGGCCAGGGTGGCCGTGCCGGGAATGACGGGCAGGCCTGCGCTTTTCATCCGGCGCTTCATCTCCGTCTTGTCGGCCACCTGCTCCATCAGCTCCGGGCTGGGGCCGATGAAGGCGATGCCGTGCTGCTGGCAGAGCTTGGCAAAATGGGGGCTTTCAGACAGAAAGCCATAACCCGGATGAATGGCCTCCGCCCCGGTGGCCAGGGCGGCCCGGACGATCTGCTCCTCGTCCAGATAGCTGCGGGAGGCGGAAGGGGGGCCGATGCAAAGGCTCTCATCCGCCAAATCCACATGGAGCGCCTGGCGGTCGGCCTGGGAATACACCGCCACGGAGGCGATGCCCATTTCCTTGCAGGCCCGTATGATGCGGACGGCGATCTCCCCCCGGTTCGCAATCAGGATTTTTGAAAACATACACTTTTCTCCGTAATGCCAAAGGAAAAGGCGGCCTTCACACACAGGCGGCCCTCCACATAGCCCTCGCCCTCTCCAAAATAAAAGGGATGCTTGGAGCGGGTCAGCCTGCATCGGGTGACGAACTCATCCCCCGGGTAGACCGGGGATTTAAAGCGCACCTTGTCAAGGCCGGTATACATGGGGATCTGCCCCTCGGAATCAATTTTGGGTATCAAAATGCAGGCGGACTGGGCCAGTATCTCACACAAAATCACCCCGGGAACCACGGGAAAGCCGGGGAAATGCCCCTTCAAAAACCACTCGTCGCCGGTAATCTTCAGCCGCCCGCAGGCGTATTACCCGTCCAGCTCCAGACTGTCCAGCATGAGCATATTGTCCCGGTTTGTCAGGATGTCTTGAAGCTCCTCTCGCGTCATGCCTGGGCCTCCATTCTGAAAAGCACGCAGCCGTAATCCACAAGCTGCCCATCCTGGACGCAGATGTCGGTGATAACGCCGTCCGCCTCCGCCACAATCTCATTCATCAGCTTCATAGCCTCCACGATGCACAGCACGTCCCCCTTCTTCACCCGGTCGCCTATCTTCACATACGGCTCCGCGTTTTCCATGGGGGCGGCATAAAACACGCCCACAATGGGGGAGGTGACGGTCAGCGCCCCTGCCGGCGCCGCCTCCAACGCCGGAGTCACGGGCGCGGAGGCCAAAGCCGGGGCAGCGGGCGGCGGGGCAATCTGCGCGCACTCGAGCCGAAGCGTCCCCTTGGTCTCGTCTATCTCCAGGCCGGTCAGCCCCAGCTCCCGCATCAGCCGGGCATACCTTCTGATGTCCGAATCCTTCATTGGGCGGCCCTCCGGAAGGCCAGGCAGGCGTTGTGGCCGCCAAAGCCCAGGGAATTGGAAAGCGCCAGGGTGATGTCCGCCTGGACAGCCTGATTGGGTGTGTAATTCAAATCGCAGTCCGGGTCAGGCTCCAGCAGATGAATCGTGGGCGGGATAACCCCCGTCCGCAGGGCCTGCACGCAGGCGATGGCCTCGATGGCCCCGGCCGCACCCAGCATATGCCCGGTCATGGACTTGGTGGAGCTGATGCAGGCGTCTCCCGCAGCCTGGCCCAGGGCGTTTTTAATGACCACAGTTTCCAGCCGGTCGTTCATGGGCGTGCCGGTGCCGTGGGCGTTTACATAGACCCGGTCGGCGGGGGTATAGCCCGCTTCCTCCATGGCAAGCTCCATGGCTTTGGTACCGCCCAGCGCGTCCGGGCGGGGGGCCGTCATGTGATAGGCGTCGCAGGTGGAGCCGTAGCCGCAGATCTCCGCATAAATAACCGCGCCGCGGGACAAGGCGTGGTCGTAGTCCTCCAATATCAGGGCCGCAGCTCCCTCGCCCAGGACGAATCCTCCCCGCCGCCGGTCAAAGGGCAGGGACGCGGCCTCCGGGTCGGTAACGGTGGACAAGGCCTGCATATTGGAAAAGCCCGCGATGGCCACCCCGCAGACCGCCGCCTCCGTGCCGCCGGTGATGACCGCGTCCGCGTATCCGTGGCGAATCAGGCGCATAGCCTCGCCGATGGCGTTGGAGCCGGAGGCACAGGCTGTAACCGCCGGCATGACGGAGTTCATGCAGCCAAATCGGATAGCGATGGCCCCCGCCGCCATGTTGGGGATCATCATGGGGACAAAATAGGGGGACACCCGCTTCGGCCCCCGCTCCAGCAGCTTGCTGTGTTCCGACTCCAGGGTGCGGATGCCCCCGATGCCGGAGCCAAATATGCAGCCGAAGCGATCCGGGGCTACCTTTTCCTGGATTCCGCTGTCCTCCATAGCCTGACAGGCGGCGGCCATGGCGTACTGGGTGAACAGGTCGCTGCGCAGCACCTCCTGCTTCTCCATATACTGCCGGGGGTCGAAGTCCTTCACCTCCGCCGCCAGGGTGGCCTTGTATCCTTCGGTATCAAAGCGGGTGATCGGGCCGATGCCGTGAAGGCCCTTTGTCATGCTCTCCCACGTCTGGGCCACCGTCAGCCCAATGGGCGTGACCGCGCCCATGCCCGTTACCGCCACTCTATGTAATGTCTGTTCCATGCGTTGCTCCTTATCATAAAATCCAATAAAAAATTTTTATCGAATGTCAGCTGTCAGTCTTTTTCTTTTCTCAATCCCATAATTTCCAGAAAAATTTATCCGCATCCCCTAATCTGGGATAAAAAGCAGAGCTTTTTATCCCAGATTTTTACATGGCAATGCCGCCGTCAACGCGTAAAACGGTGCCGGTGATGTAATCGGAGGCAATAAGAAACGCCGCCGCGTCGGCTACCTCCTCGGGCTTTCCCATGCGGCCCAGGGGGATGGCGGCGGCAATGGCCGCCTCCTTGTCAGAGACGTCCTTGGTCATGGCCGTCTCGATAAAGCCGGGGGCGATGGCGTTGCAGGTGACGTTTTTGGAGGCCAGCTCCTTGGCGATGGACTTCGTAAGCCCGATCAGCCCCGCCTTGGAGGCCGCATAGTTGGCCTGACCGGGATTTCCCATCAGGCCGGAGACGGAGCTGATGTTAATGATCCGCCCCTCCCGGCTGCGAAGCATCATGGGGCTGAAATGACGAATCATGTTGAAAGCGCCTTTCAGGTTCGTGTCCAGCACCGCGTCATAGGACGCCTCGGACATCACCATGGCCAGCCCATCGCGGGTCACGCCGGCGTTGTTCACCAGGATATGCACCGTGCCGAACTCCTTTTTGATGTCGGCGGCAAGCTGCTTCACGGCAGCAAAATCCGCCACGTCGCAGCCATAGGCGGCGGCCTTGACGCCGTACTGCGCCCGGCAGTCCTGGCAGACAGTCTCCGCCGCCTCCTGTCCGGCGGCGTATACCACCGCCACATTGGCCCCCAGTGAGGCCAGCTTTCTTGTGATGGCCGCGCCGATGCCCCGGGAACCGCCGGTGACAACGGCAATCTTGTCTCTCAGCTCCATGCTTTTACCTCCCGAATCGTCTCCTCCAGAGTCTTGGCGTCCGCCGCGCTGAATATGCGAGCCTCCGGGAGAATACGGCGTATCATGCCGCCCAGGGTGGTGCCCGGCCCCAGCTCGATGAATGTGTCCGCTCCGTCGGCGGCCATGCGCCGGACGGATTTCTCCCACAAAACGGGAGAGCATATCTGCCGGGTCAGGGTCCCGGCAATATCCGCCGGATAGACCTCCCCGGTAAGATTGGCGTACACGCCGATTTCCGGCGCGGCGAAGTCATAGCCCTCCAGCGTCTGCCCAAACCGGCGGGAGGCGTCGTTCATAAAGGGGGAGTGGAAGCCGCTCTGCACCTTTAAGGGCAGCGCCCGGCCCCCGGCGGCCTTGACTGCGGCGGTGAACGCCTGCTTTTCCTCCATGGCCCCGGCCACAGTGATCTGGCCCGGACAGTTGTAGTTGACAGGGTATACCTCCTGGAAGGCGGCGCAGACCTCCTGCACCGCTTCGTCGGACAGCTTCACCACCGCCGCCATAAAGGCGGGGCGGGCCAGGGCCGCCTCCTGCATCAAAGCGCCCCGCTGACACACCTGCGCCAGGCCCTGCGCAAAGCTCATGCTCCCGGCGCAGGTCAGGGCGGCCAGCTCCCCCAGGGAGAAGCCCGCCGCCATCTGGGGCCGAATACCGGCCTCGGTCAGAGCCGCCGCAGCCGCCAGCTCCACCGTGAACAGGCAGGGCTGTGTGACGGCGGTATCCTTCAGCTCCTCCTCGCTGCCGGTGAAGCACTGGGCGGAGGTGCCGGGACGAATCGCCTCGGCCTGGCGGAATACTTCCGCCGCCGCGGCGCTCACCTCGGACAGCTCTTTGCCCATCCCGGCGTACTGCGCCCCCTGGCCGGGGAAGACAAAGGCTATTTTACCCATGATGCCGCCCCCTTCAGATAAGGCTCCGCGCCCTCCATCAGTTCCTTCACGATAACCGCCGCGGGCTGTATCTCATGAACCATGGCGGCGGACTGGCCGGACATGAAGCAGTTCTTCGTCCAGTTTCCCTCCTCCACCGCGCCCCGAAAGGCGCCGACGCTCATTTTTTCCAGCTCCTCATCCGGCGCGCCGCCGTATTCCGCCTTGGAATAGGCCCGCGTGAAACCGTTTCGCAGACAGCGGATGGGGTGATCCAGCCGCTTGCCCACAACCGTGGTGCCACGGTCGGTGGCCTTTAAAATGCGCTCCTTGTAGGTGGGGTGAATGGTACACTCCTCCGCGCTCAGAAACCGGGTGCCGACCTGCACGCCGCAGGCCCCCAGCATCAGAGCCGCCGCCACGCCCCTGCCATCCGCAATGCCGCCGGCGGCAATCACGGGCAGGTCTGTGGAATCGCACACGAGCGGCACCAGCACCATGGTGGTCAGCTCTCCCACCTGGCCGCCCCTCTCCCCGCCCGCGGCAATCAGGGCGGAGGCTCCGGCGCGGGTCATCAGCTTCGCCATGGCCACGGAGGCCACCACGGGGATGACCTTGACCCCGGCCTCCCGCCACATGGCCATATAGCCGGAGGGGTTACCCGCCCCGGTGGTGACAGCCGCCACACGCTCCTCCGCCGCCACGGCGGCCACATCGTCCGCATAACGGCTCATGAGCATGATGTTCACCCCAAAGGGCTTGTCGGTCAGGCTCCGGGCAATGTGGATCTGCTCCCGGACATACTCCGCCCGGGAGTTTCCGGCGGCGATAATGCCAAGGCCCCCCGCCTCCGACACGGCGGCAGCCAGCCGCCCGTCGGCGATCCAGGCCATGCCGCCCTGGAACAGCGGGTACTGGATGCCCAGCATCTCACAGATAGGACTGTTAATCACCCTTCCTGCTCCGCTTTCTTCGCCTCAATGAAGGCCACCAGCTCGCCCACGGTCTCTACCTTCTGATCAAGCTCGACCTCCATGCCAATCTCGTCCTCCAGCTGCATCAGCAGCTCCACTGTGTCCAGGGAATCAATGCCCAGGTCGTGAAATTTGCTGTCCATGGTGATGTCGGCGGGGTCGCACTCCAGCCGGTCGGCAATCAAGGCTGCGATACTTTCAAAAATCATGGTTATACCCTCCAAAAGTTAAAAAAATAAAAGTAATTAGCGTTTACCTATACGCGAAAAAATGCGAGGGTAATCATTGATTACCCTCGTAGGCATGATAACATACTGATTATCGGTTGTCAACCACATCTTTTCCGACCTGCCCTCACCCTCTCAGGCAGAGCCGCAGAACGCAGGCTGATTCCCCTCCTGGCTTATATAGCGGGAGGAGGGGATAATGATGCGGTTTTTTTACGCCCTGTGCCACTTCACGCCCTGGGGAGTGTCCTCCAGAACGATGCCGGCAGCCTTCAGCTCGTCGCGGATGCGGTCGGCCTCGGCCCAGTTTTTGGCCTTTCTGGCGGCCTGACGGGCGGCGATTTTCTCCTCTATCTCCTGATCCAGGCTCTCGGCCTGGCCGAATGGGATGCCCAGCACGCCGCACAGCTCCAGGAAAATATCCCGGCAGGCGGCGGCAAGGGCCTTTGTGGGATCGGAGGCGGGGGACACGGTGGCATTCACGTCCCGCACCAGCTCGAAAATGACGGAAATCGCATCGGCGGTGTTGAAGTCGTCGTCCATGACCTCAATAAAGCGCTGGCGGTATTTTTGAAGCCCCTTGACGAACGCCTCGTCGGTCTCCGTCATCGGTTCCGCCCGGCCCTTTTCCGCGAAAAAGTCCAGATTCTCCTTGGCGGTTTTCAGCCGATCCAGCGCGGCCTGGGCCTGCTCCAGAATCTCCGCCGAATAATTCAGCGGGGAACGGTAATGGCTCATGAGCATGAACAGGCGGATGCAGTCGTAGCCATAGACGGCGGCGGCCTCCCGAACGGTGAAGAAGTTCCCCAGAGATTTGGACATCTTCTTGTTGTCCACATTGATGAAGCCGTTGTGGAGCCAATAGTGGACAAATGGCACACCGTTCGCGGCCTCGGACTGGGCGATCTCGTTTTCGTGGTGAGGGAAGGTCAGATCCTGCCCGCCGGCGTGGATGTCGATGGTCTTGCCAAGATAGCGGTTCGACATGGCGGAGCACTCAATGTGCCAGCCGGGGCGGCCCATGCCCCAGGGGGATTCCCAGGCAGGCTCGCCGGGCTTGGCCGCCTTCCAGAGAGCGAAGTCCATGGGGCTTTCCTTCACGTCGTTGACCTCGATCCGCGCCCCGGCCTGGAGGTCGTCCAGGTTCTGATGGCTCAGCTTGCCGTAATCCTTGAATTTCAGGGTGCGGTAATACACATCCCCCTGGGCCTCATAGGCATAGCCCTTTTCGATAAGGGTCTCAATCAGCTCAATAATCTGGGGGATGTTCTCCGTAGCCTTGGGGTGAACAGTGGCCTCCTGGACGCCCAGGGCCTTCACGTCCTGCCAGTATTCGGCAATGTATTTCTCCGCCACCTCGGCGGCAGATATGCCCTCCTCGTTGGCCCGCTTGATAATCTTGTCGTCCACGTCGGTGAAGTTCTGCACGAATGTGACCTGATAGCCCCGATATTCCAGATACCGGCGCAGCACGTCGAACATGATGATAGGGCGGGCGTTGCCCACATGGATGTAGTTATACACCGTGGGGCCGCAGCAGTACATACGAACCTTCCCCTCCTCGATGGGGACGAAGTCCTCCTTCTGCATGGTCAAGTCGTTATAAAAGCGCATGGCTTATCTCTCCTTTGTTTTGGAAAATTCTTCTTCCAGCTTTTGCAGCCGCTCCCGCAGCGCGATCATCTCCAGGGCCACCGGGTCGGAGATGCTTACCTGGTCTACGTTCCCGGCATAGTCTACCTTCTCCCCGGCCACCTTGATGACCCGGGCAGGCACGCCGACGGCGGTAGCGTTGGGAGGAACCTCCGAGAGCACCACCGCGCCGGCGGCGATGCGGCTGTTGTCGCCCACCTTGAAAGGGCCGAGCACCTTGGCGCCGGAGCCAATCAGGACGTTGTTCCCGATAGTGGGATGGCGCTTGCCGTGATCCTTGCCGGTGCCGCCCAGGGTGACGCCCTGGTAGAGCAGCACATCGTCCCCAATTTCCGCCGTCTCTCCAATGACGACGCCCATGCCGTGATCTATGACCAGACGGCGGCCAATGACCGCGCCGGGGTGTATCTCGATGCCGGTGGCCCGGCGCGCGCGCTGGGATATGCCCCGGCCCAAAAATTTCATGCCATGCGTCCAGCACCAGTGCGCCCTGCGATAGCGCATGACCGCCTTGACCCCGGGGTAATACATCCATATCTCAAACCTGCTGCGGGCGGCGGGGTCGCGGGCCTGATACGCGGCAAGCATCTCTCTTAAATAATCAAACATAACAATAGCACCACCATGAACATAATATTCACGGCCGCCAATGCTGATACGCTGCTTCTAAACAGTCTCCCCGGTCAAATATCCGTCCTCAAAGCCGGTAATCCGCACCTGGACAAACTGCCCCGGCTCGGCCTGGCCCGTGAACAGCACCTGCTCGTCCACGTCCGGGGAATCGGCATAGCGGCGGCCGCACCAGAGACCGTCCGCCCGGCCCTGGCAAAGCACCTGAAACTCCCGCCCGATCTGCAGCCGGTCATAGTCGTCCATAATCTGACATTGCAGCTCCATGACCATGCGGCGGCGGGCCTCCGCCTCCTCCTCGGTACATCGGTCGGTCATTTCGGCGGCGGCGGTGCCCTCCTGGGGGGAGAAGGCAAAAACCCCGGCCCTGGGGAGCCGCTGCTCCCGCAGAAAGTCCATCAGCTCCTGAAACTCCTCCGGCCCCTCGCCCGGCAGGCCCACGATAAACGTGGTGCGCAGCACCACGCCCTCTATCTGGGCGCGGAGCTTGTCAAACAGGGCGGTAATCGTTTCCTTTCGCTCCGGGCGGCGCATCCGGCGGAGGATGTCGTCGTTCACGTGCTGGACAGGGATGTCCAGGTATTTCACAATTTTTGGTTCCGCGGCGATCTCCTCGATCAGCTCATCCGTTATCTCGCTGGGATAAAGGTAGTGCAGCCGAATCCAGGCGATGCCCGGAATTTTCGCAAGCGCCTTCAAAAGCGCGGTGAGGTTCGTCCCGTCCCGCAGATCGTGGCCGTACCAGGTCACGTCCTGGGCCACCAGGATAAGCTCCTTGATGCCGCCCTCAGCCAGGGCGCGGGCCTCCTGGAGAATGGCCGCCATGGGGCGGGAGCGGTTTTTGCCCCGGTTAGAGGGAATGCCGCAGTAGGCGCAGCGCTTGTCGCAGCCGTCGGCAATCTTGATATAGGCCCAGGCGGGGCCTGTGGAGACCAGCCTGTCCAGCTCCGGCAGAGGAGCGCTCTTATCCCGGAAGCGGGCATAGTGCTCCTCCTCGGATTCCAGGGCAGCCACCACGTCGGGGAAGCTGCCGGTGCCGAGCACCGCGTCTATCTCCGGGATCTCCTTCAAAATGTCCCCCTGATACCGCTGGGGCAGACAGCCCGTGACCACCAGACGGCGGAGAGAGCCGGTCTTTTTCAGCTCCGCCAGCTCCAAGATGGCGTCGATGGCCTCCTGCTGGGCAGCCTCAATGAAAGCGCAGGTATTCACCACCGCTCCCTCTGCCTCCGTCGGGTCGGAGACGATCTCATGGCCCGCCTCCACCACCAGGGACAGCATTTGTTCGGAATCTATTAAGTTCTTGGCGCAGCCAAGCGAGGTAAAGCAAACTTTCATAATCCTGTCTGGCGGGACACGATCCCGCCGCATTTTAATTTATTCATCGCCGCACCCATAGCGCCGCAGCGCCGCGCGGATGTCCTCCCAGCTGTAGCCCTTGCGGAACAGAGCGGCGGCAGCCTTCTCCCGCTCCTTGCGGTCGGAGGCGTCCCGGCCCCGGAGCCTTGCGGCCAGGAGGCGGTCGATGCTCTCCGTCCCCTCCGGCAGCTCCAGAAGGGCCGCGTCCCAAAGCTCCTTGGGAATGCCCCGGCGGTTCAGCTCCGTTTTTATCCGCCCCGGCCCATAGCCTCCGGCGGCGTAATGCCGGACGATCATGCCGGCGTATTCCGCGTCGTCCAGAAAGCCATAGTCCAGACACAGGGCGCAGACGGTCTCGATGTCCTCCTGGGCGCAGCCCTTTTGGGCCAGCCTGTCCCGCAGCTCCTTTTCCGAATGGGGGCGCTTTAGGTAGTCCGTGGCCCATTTTTTGGCCTGCTCCAGGGGCGTGGCGGGGGATTTTTTCCGCTTCGGCTCCTCCGCCGTCGGGTCGTTCAGTACGGAGCGGACGGTATATCTCTCCGCTCCCGTCTCATCGCGGGACATTATTCCTCACTGTCCCCGCCGTCGTCAAAGTCCTCGGCTGTCACATCTATGGCGCGGCCCGCGGCCTTGGCGGCCCGGACTGCCTGAGGACTCATGAGCTTCACGTAATTTGCGCGGATCTCCTGCTCGATCTGCTCCGCCTTGTCCGGGTGCGCGGTCAGGTAGTCCTGCCCGCCCTCCC